>CAXBHV010000022.1:0-16167 GCA_963974855.1 uncultured Rhodopirellula sp.
CATGCTGTCTTCGAGTCCCACGGGCATGATCGATTTTTCGCTTGGCTGCAGCTGCTCGATCTCGTCTCGCGGCACTTCAAAAATATTGCCGTCAGCTCCCTGTAGACGCAATTGATTCTTAGCCCCAGGGCGATCCATTTTTAGTCCCGTTAAAACATGGCCATCACCCGTCAGCACGGTCCAGGGAACGTACAGCGGCCCCACTTCTTTACTAGGGTTCAAAATCGATTCGAGCATCCGAGGGCGAGTCATCTGACCCGCCACACGAGTCAGGTCGGGCCCGGTGTTGGTCCCGCGTCCAGAGTGCATGTGGCAATTCGAGCATCCTCGGCGAAAGAACACACGGCGTCCCGCGTCTACCTGTTGGCTGTGACCGACCAATTGCATCCATCCCTCAATGTTCTCGCGACTCGGGCGAGCCGCGTTGTCGCGGCGAACATTCGTGTTGCGAACACGTTTGGTTTCCTCCCGCAGCACCGATGGCTGTTTGGGCGATGACAAACGATTGATGGTCTTTGCGTAACTCGCCGCCTTGGGTGCTAATCCCGCAACTGCGTCGGCACGCGTCTGTTCGTCAATCGTTTCATTCGCTGCAATTTTGGCTAGTTCGTCGAATGAGCTTTCAGTCCCGCGAGCGACCAGCAATCGAACCACTTCAAGGGACAGTTCGCGGTCGGTTTCCCCATCGACGTATCCACCGAGTTCTTGATCACTCGGCGAGGTTGCATCGGCTGGCAGTCGCTGTAACGCTAGACCGCGAAGTCGGGCCGAACGAGTCGCATCGCTTGCGAATTCGATTAACCGTTTCTCGATCGCGGGATCGCGACTTCGGCCCGATGCATTTCCCGTCTCTAAATAAGCGATCGTTGCAATCGTGGCTGAGAACACGGGTGGCGACAAACGATCCTGTTTTAATAACGCCGTGATTGCGGGCAGTTGGTCTTTGCACATCCGCTCTGCCGCCCAACGCAACGCCGTCAACACCACCGCATCGGAATCGTCGCGCAAGCCTGCGGTGATCAACGTGTCACGCGTGGCCGCAGGAACACTCGCCGGATCACACAGCTCTTTCCATCGCCATGCTAACATCTGTCCCACTCGCTGCTGGGCATGGGGCAACACTTTTTGGCTGAGTTCCGTCAGTTGATCGTGCCGGACCAATCCCGTGATCGCGGCTTGGCGGATGAACGGATCACTGCTTTGCAGTGCGTTTAATCGCCCGTCAAGTGTTGTGGTTTCCGATTCCGCCAACTGCGATGCTTCTTTTTCCGCTACTGAGAATCCAGGCAGCGAGTTAGTTTCGATCGGAACGCCCACAACACGACTCAGTCGCCACAATCGGCCTTTGCCGTGCACGGGATAACTGCGGTCGACCCAGTCAGTGAAGTAAATCGAACCGTCTTTGGCGATCGCCATCGCAACGGGGCGAAAGTTTTCGTCGCCTTGGACAACGACTTCGGTTTTGCTGGTCCACGACGCTCCGCGGGAATCGAGCGAGTAGCGTTCAATGCGATTGTCACCCCAGCTAGTCACCCACAAATGCGAACCGTGTTGCATCACCGCGCAGCCGGCTTCACCGGTTCCCGCAGCCATCGGCAACGTGCCGGGGAATTCGCCGTTCCATGATTGCAGTGGATGGATACCGGCACGGCCAAAACGAAACTGGAATCCATAATCGCCGCCGGGGACGACATGCATCAATCGGTTGGGCGGCATCGAGTCGGGATCGTTTCCGGCGGCCCACAGCCGATTGGCCGAATCGAAACATAAACCAAACGGATTCCAGAATCCGGTCGCAACACGTTCCACGCGAGTGCCATCGGTTTTGCAGCGAAACACGTTGCCTCCTTCGCCGCCGCCGATTTGTTTCGATCCGTCGCTGCCGATTAGTTGGTAGGGTTCGCCAAAGTTTTCGCCTTGCCCCACGTACAGCCATCCGTCGGGCCCGAGGGTCAGTCCACCGAGTCCATTATGCGGGTAGTTTGCCGACGTTTCATGCGTCAGCAGCACGACGCGTTGATCGGCAACGCCATCGTCATCCGAGTCACAAAGTTTTACTAGTTCGCTTCGCGTGGAAACGGCAAACCAGCCTTCGCCTAAATTTACGATGTTCATCGTTGCCACGCCTCCTTCGTAGAAGAGACACTGTCGGTCGTGCACCCCGTCGCCGTCGCTATCGTCAAAGCGGTAGATGCGATCCGTTTTCGGACCGTTGTAATCATCGGGAGGGAAATGGGTATGGCATTCGATCACCATCAGTCGCCCTTGGTCGTCGAGACAGCATCCGGTAGGTGTCACCAAATCAGGCTCGGACGCTATCTGTGTTAGCTGCCAATTGGAATCCAGCACCCGAGGCGTTTCCTCGGCAAACGATGACAACCCGAAAATTCCGAGAACCAGACCGAGCAGAATTGCAGTGGATTGGAATGGCGAGAGACTCCACGCACATAGAAAAAATCGAAGCTTGTTGAAACAGATTTGCATGGATAGCTTTGCAAAATATAGGTTGGGGTTGGGGCGGGACGAGAAGGGGGCGTTGGCGAAGTCACAGATTATACCCTTCACTGCACTGGCGTGCTTTGCAATGCAAATACCAAGGACATTTGCGTCACGCGAAAACGGGGTGCTGAAGCACACGGCCTGCTTGCTATCGCGTGTGTCGCATTCGCACATCTAAACGGAAATGTGAGCGTCCGTGCCCTGCCGGATGCCGACGTTCGCACACGGGATGTGCCGCGGTGCTGGACATCCTGGCGTTCGGGCGACTGGGATTCGCTTTGGTACGTGTCTTGCTTCTGCGAAAAGGTGATGTTGTTCAAGATCAATCGTCACGCAGGGAACCAATCCGATGACCATCAGTGTTAACTCCGCCGCGCAATCTCACGCCGATCATCGTCACTGGAAAAGTGACGTCGAGTGCTGGAGCGAAGATATCCAGAATTGGCGAATGGAGCATTGTGCAGCGATTGTGCAATTGCAGGAGGCGGTGAAACGGATCAATGAGCATGGCAAAGCACTCGACGAGCATGCCAATGCAATAGCGTCACTGGAAACATCGCTGAAGGCTCATGAAAAGAATTTGGCCGCCAGCTTGCAAAACGGTTCTGATGCCGCGCTCGATGACATGATGAATGAGCAGCACGCGAAGCAGACGGAGTTGCATCTGTGTCAGCAGAACGCTCACGAGCGAATGAAAAAGCATCATCACCAAGCGATCGCCAAAGTCGCAATGCTAAAACACGCACTCGAGGAAGCTTGTTAGAAGCCCGTCGTCACACCGCAACAGAATTCCCGCAACGTGCTTCCTGTCGGGGCGAGCTGGTGACGATCAGCCTGCAGGGTTCATTGTGACATCGTGTTTGGTCGCCGGACCTGCGTCGCTATCGCGATTTGATCCGGACAACGATGCACCTTCTGTCTACGTTTTGAAGTTTCGGGTTGTGATTTGCTGGGAAAACGACAATGACGCCACTTCAAGACTTCTACGTTGGGTCGGCCATCGCAAATGCCTATGGCGTGATTGGCGAAATTGTGAACTCGTAGTGCAGTGGCTTGTCACCAGGGATGGTGTACTCGGTATGCGTTCGGGCTCCCCACGAATTGTCGCCACCCACGCCTTGCAATTTTGCGTCGATGCTAATCAGGTTGAAATCGCGACGCGGCAATTCATAAGGATGTGACGCAGATTCCACATCCTCGATCGTGAACGGCCATGCACTGGCGCTCAGCGGTTCGCTGCCTGTGAACTTCAGGCCGCGTCCCGATTGATCAACAACTGAAATCCAGCGTACATCGGTTCGGTTGCCCACATCCTGCGTTCGGCAGTACGGGTGCACCATCTTGTCGACACTCGAGTCGTAGACCGCGATCTCGCCCCCCGTTTTTCGATCCCAGTATGTTTCTTGCGGGCCGCGTCCATACCACCGAACTTGATCCATCGCTTTTGGCAGTTTTACTTGCATTCCAAAACGTGGGATCAGTGGACGTTTGCCGGTGCCGGGGCGGTAGTCGGAAACCACGTGGATATTTCCTTGGGAATCGATCGAGTACTTGAGCGTCAATCGAGCATTGCCCAGCGGAAGTTCTGCGTGTGTGGTGATGTCGACGTGGTCCTCGGTTTCGTTGACAGTCATTTTTGTGAGTGTTCGTTTCTCGGCCGCGTTTCGCCACGCGCCCAACCGACTCAAGTATTTATTGCGATATTGGTTGTCGTTCGGCGCTTTCCAAAACTGAGGGGCAAGCGGTCCCGAGATCAGTTTGTGTCCATCCACTTCAAGCAAACTCAGTTCTCCGGTGCTCGCATCAAACGTGGCGACGGTTTTGTTCGCAGTCACTTCAACGTGGTCATCAGTTTTGGCAACCGTAAACGCGACGTTTTCCACAGCATCGGTGGTCGAATCCACAGTGGAACCTTCGAGCACGAATTGATCCCACGCGACACGGTGCCCGGCATCGGCCCAAGGCAGGTCTGCGGGCAACTCGAACGAAACCGTCAATAAATACTCGCCTGGTTCGTCCTTCAAGTCGTCTAGAAGAACGGTGATTTCTTGGCTTGTTAGCGGTGGGACGTTCAATCGATCGAGGGTGGCTGAACGAACCGGTTCTCCATCGCGGCGAATCACCCAATTGGCAATAAACTCGTCCAGATTGGTGAACAGGAACTTGTTTTCTACTTTGAACTTTCCGTTCGCCAAATCTGCGGCCGTCACCTTGATGTTTTGATGAACCTTTTTGACTTCCCAGATGTGCGGATTCAATCGTCGATCGGGCTGGACCAATCCGTTCATGCAGAAATTGCCATCGTTCGGTTGGTCACCAAAATCTCCTCCATAAGCAAAGAACGTGTCGGGGCTATCGGCAGGTCGCTGCAGTGTGCTCGTCTTCCGCAGATCGAGGTCCAGTACCAGTCCATTCGTGCTCCGCTGATCGACGCCCTTGACCTCTTCGGCCGACAAGGCCCGGTCATAAACTCTCGCTTCGCGGATCGGCAACGAAGTTACCCGACTTGTGACTTCGGAGTTGCGTCCAATATTGACTTCATAAGCACTGGGACTGAGATCGCCTTGCAGTTCCTTTTCACCGACAAGGTTTCCATTGACGTAAAGGCTTTGTTGTTTGCCGTCATAGGTTGCCGTGATGCGGTTAAAACCTTCGCCCAAATTTGCGTCGGCGTAAGGAACACTCAGCCCTTTCCATGCATTAGCGTACAGCGTGAAATTGATTCCGCCGCCGTCGAGTCGCAGCAAGTATTGATGGTCACCCTTGGAAATCAGCGGACAAAAAACCGAAGCATGATTGCCAAAGATTACAGCTTCTAGCGTCAGTGACTTTGTTAGCTGCAGCGAGTCCGATTGAGCGACCACGACCGCGCCAGTCACACCTTTTTCCGGATCGCCCTCGCCGAGAACTTTGGCGGTTTTGTTTGAGTCCTGTTGATCGGTCACGATTTGAATGGTAGGGATCGGTTTGCGAAGTCCTTGGTCAACCCAGTCCCAAATGAAACCGCCTTGTAAATGATCGTGGGACTCGATCGCGTCCCAGTAGTCTTGGAAGTTTCCAACGCTGTTGCCCATCGCGTGCGCGTACTCACACAAGATCAGCGGGCGGTCAGGATTCTGCGACGCGTACTTCACGATCTCGCCAATGCCGGCATACATCGGGCAGCGAATGTCGGTATTTCGGTCGTCGTAGCCCGCCTGCTCGTACTGCACGGGACGTGACGGATCGCGTTGCTTGATCCAGTCGTAGTCGGCCATGAAATTCACTCCATTTCCGGCCTCGTTTCCAAGCGACCAAATGATCACCGACGGATGGTTTTTGTCTCGTTCCACCATGCGAACGGTGCGATCCATGTGGGCTTTACCCCAGGCCGGATCTTTCGCTAGCGATTCAGCGCCATAGCCCATGCCGTGCGATTCAATATTTGCTTCGTCGACCATGTACAGTCCGTATTGGTCACAAAGATCGTACCACTGAGGATCGTTCGGATAGTGGCTGGTGCGGACGGCGTTGATGTTAAATTGCTTCATCAACTTGATGTCTTCGATCATCGACGCGACCGAAACGGTATGCCCGGTATCGGGATCATGTTCGTGCCGATTGACTCCTTTTAAATAGACGTATTTGCCGTTGATATGCAGATGGCCTTTCTTGATTTCGACTTTGCGGAATCCAACGCGTGCGGTACTGACTTCGATCACTTTGCCTTGTTCGTCCTGCAAGGTTAATAGCAATCGGTAAAGGTTCGGCTTCTCTGCAGACCAAAGCTTTGGTGCAACGACGTCTTTGGTTAACGTTCGGCTCGTGGAACTTTTGGCAGGGACCTTGCCAGTCGCAATCACGTCACGAAAAACCGTTTTGTCGCGATCGTCGATGAGTTCGGCTTCGATCGTAAAACTCTGTTCCCTATCGTTTGCATTGGCAACTTCGACATCGACAGACAACTTCGCGTCTTTGTAGTCCGAATCCAAGTCGGTATGCACAAAAAAGTCACGCACTTGGAGCGGGGCCGCTGACCAGATAAATACGTCGCGAAAGATTCCGCTGAGTCGCCAAAAGTCTTGGTCTTCGAGATAGCTGCCGTCGCTGTAGCGATAGACCTCGACCGCCAGTGTGTTGTCACCAGGTTTCAAATAGGACGTGATGTTGAACAGCGCCGGCGTACGACTGTCTTGGCTATACCCTACTTTTTCGCCATTGACCCAAAGGTAAAAAGCCGAGTCGACACCGTTGAATTGCAAAAACGTTTGTCGCCCCGACCAGTCATCGGGAATCGCGAATTGCCGGCGATACGAACCCACCGGATTGCGATGATCAAAACTAGTGAAGTGTTTCGGAGGTTCGCCCATCACATGAGGCGGATCTTTTTTGAACGGATAGGGCATGTTGGTATAAACCGGAACGCCGTAACCATGCATTTGCCAATTGCTGGGCACTGCGAGATCATCCCACTCTCGCACGTCAAAATCAGGTCGGTGAAAATTGACAGGCCGCTCACTCGGCTGCTTTACCCAGTTGAATTTCCAGATTCCATTGAGACTTTGAAAGTAAGGCGTCGCTTCGGGCGTTGCCTGCATCGCACCTTCGCGGTCCAGGAAGGGCAGCGATGTTGCACGCGCCGGTTCTTTGTTCCGTGAGACAACTTGTTCGTTTTCCCAGTCGTTGGGTTCTGCGAATACATCGCCCCCCCACAAACACGTGCAAGCCACAATCGCGGCCCCAATGGCCCAGCGGATGGGCATGGTCGATCGTGGTTGTTCGAATCCGTTGGCACACTTGGCTTGATGCATCTCGGTCTCGCTATTCATGTTGCAAATGGGACGGGGCAGTCGGGGGCATCGATTTCGCATTGGGAATTAGTTGTTTCATTAGTCTAATGGAATCGCCGATCGCTCGCACATCCACGCGACAGTGAAACGCTACAATCGGAGGTCGTTTCATGGCGAACCCGCACGGTGGCTGGTCGACTCGCCGTGGCTCGACAAAATCCAGTGTGTTTCCATCCTCAAATTAATCTTGAATGTCTTCTCTGACGCCAATCCTCTCGATTTACAACGCGGAGAAATCGCATGGCAAAACGCGTGCACTCCGAGGACTCTCGCTTGATTTGTACCCAGGCGAACTTCTGGGGTTGCTCGGCCCCAACGGTGCTGGCAAAACCAGTTTGATTCGCTGTTTAGCGGGACGCAGCCGGTTGGATCGAGGAGCGTTTAGGTTTGCGGTCGGGACCGACCGCAAGCATTCGCTCGGGGTGGTTCCGCAAAGTATCGCTGTTTATGAGGATATGACCGCTCAGCAGAACCTGCGGGCATTTGGAAAGCTGCATGCGGTTGATCGCCAACAACTCGGCGAACGAGTCGACCATGCGCTGAAGTGGGCAAACCTCACTGATCGTCGTCACCACTTGGTGAAAACGTTTTCAGGTGGGATGCAGCGGCGACTTAATATCGCATGCAGTGTGTTGCATCATCCTGCGGTCCTACTGCTCGACGAGCCTACGGTAGGCGTCGATCCTCAAAGTCGAGGACGCATCTACGAAATGATTGATGATCTGCGTGATCGTGGTACTGCCATCCTGTTAACCACCCATCAATTAGACGAGGCGCAATATCGTTGTGACCGGATCGCAATTGTGGATCAGGGGACTGTAATCCGTCAAGGAACGCTCGACGAATTGATCGCTAGCACCGTTGGCCATTGCCAACAATTGCGGATTCGATTTCAAAACCTTGTCGATGCCACTCGCTATGGACTATTGATGGACGAATCGGGGTTGAACGGCAGATGCATGATTTCGGATACTGCAACTCAGCTAGCAGAGATATTGAGCAACCTTGAGCGTGATGGGCATCGGATTGAACAAGTGCATTTGCAGCAACCCACGCTTGAGGATGTCTTCTTGCAATTAACCGGCAAGGAGTTGCGAGAATGATTCGAACGATTTTCCAAATCTCGCTGCAACGTTTGTGGAACAACAAACAAGAGCTCGTGATGGTGCTGGTTCTGCCCATCTTGTTCTTCAGTATTTTTGCGATGATTTTTAGCCGTGGTGTCAGTAGTGGCGAGTCTGCGATCAACGTGGCGATCATTGACGATGACATGACCGCGACGAGCCAGCGGATCGTGAAAATGTTGAAGCAGCAATCGGCGATTCGCGTCGAACTGGGACTTCTGAACACAACCGAGCAATGGACGCTTGAGCGACTGACGCGTGTCGTCATGCGAGATCACGGCGTCGCCATCGTGGTGTATCTGCCCGCCGGTATCGAAGCCAATTTGCAATCGCGATCCAAGTCGACTGTCCAACTTTTGAGCGAAGGCAGCAATCCGATCGGCGATCAGATCATGCAGTTGATGCTGTCGCAAGTAATTGCTGCTGCGAGTATCGAGCCGCTGCGATCCCGTTCCGAGGGAGCCAACTCGGTCGGGGCTATCCCCTCCTCAAACGCCGATGGTACCTCACTTATCAACGTGCAAACGACGGATCTATTTGGCGCCGACAAACACAATCCGAAGATCGCAATGTATGCTGCCGGAATTGCGGTGATGTTCCTGCTGTTTTCGGCGACTGGCGCGGGCGGCAGTCTGCTCGAAGAACACGAAGCCGGAACGCTTGACCGTTTGTTATCGAGCCAGTTGAGTGTCACCGAATTGTTGGCTGGCAAGTGGCTCTTCATCACTTGCCTTGGTTGTGTGCAATTGACCGTGATGTTCCTATGGGCTCAACAGGTCTTCTCGGTCGATCTATTTGGCCATCTCAGCGGATTTGCGGTGATGACCGTCTGCACAGCGTCGGCTACCGCGAGTTTGGGGATTTGTCTGGCCGTGTTTTGTCGTTCTCGCACACAATTGACTGCGGTGTCGACCGTGCTGATCCTGACGATGTCGGCGCTTGGCGGCAGCATGGTGCCGCGTTACGTCATGAGCCAAGAAATGCAGCGGTGGGGACAACTGACGTTCAATGCCTGGGCGCTTGATGGTTTTCAGAAAGTGTTCTGGTACGACTTACCCGTCGCGGCACTTCGGCTTGAAATCACCATTTTGCTAGGCATGTCAGTGATTCTAGCCTGCGTGGCAAGATTGTACGCCGATCGCTGGGATTCACGCTAAGGTTGATCGCCCGATTGAAACGAATTTGATTTTGCAAATATGCAAAAGAAGGGGGAAAGCAAGGGGGATTGCGTCAGGGGCTCAAGCGAAGTGTGCGGTTTTGGAACAACATTCCGACTTCCGCTTTTGCCCCCACCTTTAGTTCGTCGCAGTTTTCGCATTCAATGGAACCTGGCAATTTGATATGAGGTTAAATTCGCCAGCTCCCCTTTCGCGGATGCGGACCTGCTTCCCCTCTTTCTTTACCTCTCGCAGCAATTTTTCATGCCCGACAGTCTCTATATCGCGACGAATGAAAACGCGACCGGAAAGCGAATGGTTGCCCTTGGGGTAATGGAATTAGCGATGCGTCGTTTCGACCGCGTGCAATTCTTTCGTCCCGTCGTTCGCACCACGCCGCACGAAGACCAAAGTATTCGGTTGATGCGATCGCGTTACCAAATCACGACGAACCCGGATGAGATGGCGGGAGTGACGCGAAGCGAAGCACGCCGGATGTTGGCGGAAGATCGATACGACGCGTTGATCCAGCGAATACAACAAAACTTCAAACGCTTGCAGGAGACCTGTGACTTTGTCATCGTCGAAGGGACGAGTTTTCAAGGATTAGCGCAAGAAATCGAATTCGAGCTGAACTCGGATATCGCCGTCAATCTTGGCTGCGCGATCATGCCGGTCTATTCGGCACGCGGGAAAAGTGTCGAAGAGAGTGTGCAGTCGATCCACATCGGTAACGACAGTATTTCAGACCGTGGCGGCCAGGTGATTGCTACGGTGCTAAACCAAATCGATGCTGCAAAAGAATCGGAATTGCGTGCGGCCTACACCGCTGCGTCGTTAGGATCCGCTGCACCTCTTTATATGCTTCCGGAAGAACCGCTGCTGCGTCAACCGACGCTTCGCGAGATTCAAGTGGGACTCAAGGCGACGAAGTTTAGCGGCGATGAAACAACATTCGATCGCGAGGTGACTCGATTAAAAGTCGCCGCAATGTTGTTGCCGGACTTCCTCGAGCGTTTGCACCCTTCGAGTCTGGTGATCACGCCGGGGGATCGCAGCGATATTTTGGCGGGCTGTGCCTTGGCGTCTCTGGATGCAAACGGACCATCGCCTGCAGGAATCTTGTTGACCGGCGGAATACTGCCGCCGCTGGCGGTCCAGCAATTGATTTGCAACACGTCGGGTATCCCTGTTTTGTTGACGTCGGTCGATACGTTTACGGCGGCAACCGAAGCGTCAAAGATCCGCGCTGAAATCGGCGAGCATTCACCTCGGAAAATTGATTCCGCGCTCGGCTTGTTCGAAAAGTACATCGATGCGGAAGATCTGGCCACGCGATTGCAGGCTCCGGACACGCACCGCGTCACTCCGATGCTGTTTGAATACTCGTTGATTCAACGTGCCCGAGAGAAGCGAGCTCGCATCGTGTTGCCGGAGGGCAGTGAGCCTCGCATTTTACAAGCGGTCGATGTGCTCCGCCGCCGTGATGTTGCCGATATTGTTCTGCTGGGTGACCCTGTCGCGATTCGTGCCGCGGCAAGTCACGTGGGGGTTGCGATTCCCGAATCGGGCGTGGAGATCATTGATCCTAAAAACTCATCGCTTCGTGAATCCTTTATCAAGGAATATTACGAGATGCGAAAGCACAAAGGGGTGACAATGGACGTCGCGAGTGACCGCATGCTCGAAGTCAGCTATTTCGGCACGATGATGGTCGAAAAGGGGCTCGCTGGCGGGATGGTCTCAGGATCGATCCACACCACGGCAAATACGATTCGCCCCGCTTTTGAATTCATCAAGACGCGTGAAGGCGTGGGCTGTGTCAGTAGCGTCTTTTTGATGTGTCTGAAACATGATGTTTTGGTTTATGGCGACTGTGCGGTGATCGCCAACCCGACCGCTGATCAGCTTGCTGAAATCGCATCGAGCAGTTCGGATACTGCGACGCAATTTGGCATCGAGCCGCGTGTCGCGATGCTTTCCTATTCGACCGGCGAAAGTGGACACGGTGCGGATGTCGAGCGAGTCCGCGAAGCCACCGCGATACTGAAACGCAAACGCCCCGAACTGCTCGTCGAAGGTCCGCTGCAATACGACGCGGCGATCGATCCCGCTGTGGCGGCCACGAAAATGCCCAGCAGCAAGGTGGCCGGACGTGCAACCGTATTCATTTTCCCTGATCTCAATACCGGCAACAATACCTACAAGGCGGTTCAGCGATCCGCCGGTGCGGTTGCGATTGGTCCCGTGCTGCAAGGTTTACGAAAACCGGTGAACGATTTGTCGCGAGGGTGTACCGTGGCTGATATCGTCAACACCGTTGCCATCACTGCGATCCAGGCTCAAGACTCATGAACATCCTTGTCTTCAATGTTGGCAGCACCACACTGAAATATGCCTGTATCGACTCCGTGTCCGGTTCGCGATTGACCGAGGGGCTTGTCGATCGCATTGGTCAAGTCGGCGGCGATGCGGCCGATCATCTAACGGCGGCTCGGATCGCGCTGGATCGACACAAGGACCTCGCTCTGGCTGCGATTGGACACCGGGTGGTGCAAGGGGGCGATCGCTTTGCGGCCCCCACGGTCGTGGATGAGAATGTGCTGGTGGAACTCGCGACGCTCGACACCCTCGCGCCGCTACATAATCCGTCGGCGCGCGCGGTCATCGAGGCCATGACCGCTCTAAAACTTCCGATCCCGCAAGTCTTGGTGTTCGATACCGCGTACTTTGCCAGCCTGCCGCCCAAAGCATACCGCTACGCAATCGCCACCTGGGCGTACACTGAGCACGGTGTGCGTCGCTACGGGGCTCACGGCACGTCGCATCGCTACGTTACCCAACAAGCTATCAAGTACCTTGATGCAACGTCGCGGCCAAAACGTATCGTTTCGCTACATCTCGGCGGCGGCGCCAGTGTGACCGCATCGATCGATGGCGTTGCGGTTGATACATCGATGGGGATGACTCCGCTAGAAGGGTTGGTCATGGCATCGAGGACCGGTGACATCGACGCGTCGGTGCCGCTCTATCTGATGCGGCAAACCGGAAAGTCGGTTGACGAAATGGATGCCCTGCTCAACAAGCAAAGTGGATTGCTGGGGCTTTGCGGCGACGTCGACATGCGAACGGTTCTGACCCGGCGAAGTCAAGGCGATGCCACTGCGTCGCTGGCGATTGAAATTTATATCCACCGGATATTGAAATACATCGGTGGCTATTTCGCAATTCTAGGCGGACTCGATACCTTGGTCTTCACCGCGGGCGTCGGAGAGAATGCGGCCGAAATACGCAAGTTGGTTACCACGCCGCTGGCTCATCTCGGGATCGCAATTGATCCCGTGGTGAATGAAACCTCCTTGGCAGGGCAGTCGATTGTGGATTTGTCAGCTGCGAGTGCCACAGTTCGCACGTTGGTGGTGGCGACAGATGAAGAACAAGCGATTGCCAAGCAGGTCTACGAACACCTGTTTTCGTAACGTGAATGATGCGTCAATCCGGCTACGAACCGGGCCACCGTAATCAGACTCACGAGTGATCTCCGAGCGAGTATGATGATGGGACCGTTCTCGATCTCCTCCTCATCCCGCACGACCCGGCACCATGTTGCGCATCCTTTCTGCACTGCTATTGTTCGCCCTGATTTTCGTTGGATTCGACAGTTCAACGGCAATGGCCGAACGGGATCCGATTCGTCTGACGCATGGCCCGATGCTTGGTCTATCGACGGCCCATAGCGTCAAGGTGTGGGGCCGGACTTCGGACGCCGGTTCGTTTCTGGTTCATTACGGCACTGCGGAAGATGCTTTGGATCGAGTCAGCGACGCCGCCCAAACTCGCATTGAAAATGACAACACCGGCTTCGTGACGTTGGTTGATTTGGAAGCGGACACTCGTTACTACTATCAAATTATTGTGAACGAGCGGCCGCATGGACTGCCCGGTTCTTTTCGTACGTTGCCAAGTGCGGGCGAGTCACGAAATCAAGAGCACAACCCGCAGGGTTTGTTCAATTTTCGCTTCCAAATTGGATCGTGTGCGAATCAGAATCCTCTGAATGGGATTGGCCACCGCACTCCCACATACGAAACGCTGAACCGCGATTGGGCCGATAAAGTCCACTTTCACGTGATGAATGGTGATTGGCTTTACGAGGAAGAGCGTGAGTATCCGGTGGAAGCTTGGCGTTTAACGCAAGGCGTCCAAGAGGTCCCGAGTGTGGTCGACGTGATGCCGACGGTCGTTGGCGTCTGGGAAAACTACAAACTGTATTTAGAGCGTGGCGTTGAAATGGCGGCTTGGCACCGAAACATGCCTAGCCTGTTCACATTCGATGACCACGAGCTTATTAATGACATTTGGGGCGCCGCCGAAGCGGGCAAGCGGCACCGCCGCGCGGTGTTTCGCGATATCGGCACGCAGGCCTGGTACGACTACCTCGGCTGGGCAAATCCGGTCGAGCATTCACAACCCATTCATTTTGGAAAAGCCGAGATGAAAGCCGGCAGCGACTTGTTGGTCGATGCAAACACTGATTTCACAACGTTGCCGCTCGATGAGATGTTGAGTTTGCATGTGCATTGGGGCACCAAGGAAGCTGGCACGGATGACATGCAGTATGACAACGACGATGGGCACAAGAACTCGTATGTCTATTCGATTCGCGAAGTCGTCGATGCTCACACGGTGCGGCTGCACATGCCTGCGAAAGTCGATGGCGACGTCAGTTACTCGATCGGCCGCCGAAGTTATGGAAAGTTTCGCGTCGCAAATTGTGAATTCTTTCTTTTGGATACCCGCGGCGATCGCGGCATGCACGATATCACTCAGCGTGATAAACCTGATGTGTCGATCCTGGGTTTGCCGCAGCGTGAATGGCTGCTGAACAGCATGCAAGAGAGCGATGCAGACTTTTTCTTTGTCATCTCAACGGTTCCCTTCATGATCCCGCACAGCGGGGCGGGCGGTTACGAGGTTTCGGGAAACAAAGAAGAAGCATGGACCGGTTTTTTCCACGAACGGGAATTGTTAATCGATGCCTGGGAAAAGATGGGCAAGAAAGTATTCGTGATGACCGGTGACCTGCACAACAGCTTTGCGATCAAGGTCACCGAAAACGTCTGGGAGTTTTGTTGCGGACCGCACAACAGCGTCAATCATGTGCCAAAGCTCGATGAAAGTGATCGCCCCGCAACAGGGAAATTCAAGTTCGGGCCACGCGAATGCGACATTCGCTGGAGCTCGTATATCCTTGACGACTTGCCACGGCTCGAGCGGTTGTACCCGCACTTTTGTGTCGTGCAAATTAACAACGTCTTTAACATGCCCCAGAAGCTGGGCGGCAAACGCTTGGTCGCCTACCCGCATCCTCAGGTGATCTTTCAGTATTACGATGGCCGAACCGGTGAACTTGATTACGCCGAAGCCATCTCCCTTGATCGGTAAATTTTCAACTCAAAGAGATTTCGGTTATGAGACTCGAATTGAATTGGTTTGCAGGATGGTTGGCGTGCTTGCTGCTCGCGAGCTCACCCATAACGACGGTCCAAGCCAAGGAAAACGCGACTGTGATACAAATGGAACTCGATCCCATCGACAAACAGCGTGATCGAACGGTTCCGCTGAGGATCTATCTTGCAGAGCGAGATACCCCACAGCCGGTGGTGTTGTTTTCGCACGGACTTGGCGGTTCACGCGAGAACAATCGTTACTTGGGCGAATATTGGGCCGAAGGTGGGTTCGTCGGCGTCTTTATGCAGCACGCTGGTAGCGATCGAGAAATCCTAAAGTCTGGGTCGCTGGGCCAGCGATTTAGTAAGTTGAAGGATGCGGCGAATGCGAAGAACGCAACCGACCGCTACACCGATGTTTCGTTCGTGATTGATCAATTGCAGCAATGGAACGAGCAAGCCGAGCATCCAATGTTCGGCAAGCTGGATCTGAATCGGATCGGGATGAGCGGACATAGCTTTGGTGCCGTAACGACGCTGGGGGTTGCCGGACGCCGCTTCGTCACTCGCAACAATTACCACGAGCCACGCATTGATGCTTTTTTTGCGATGAGCCCATCGTTGGCGAAGGGAATCTCGGCTGAGAACGCGTTTGGAAAAATTCGCTACCCCGTGCTGTGCATGACTGGCACCAACGACGACAGTCCGATCGATCCGCGAACCACGCCTGAATCACGGCAAGAAGTGTTCAAGGCGTTTCCCAGTGGAGATAAGTTCCAGCTGGTCTTCGATGGCGGTCATCATTTTACATTTGGTGACACACCACGGTTACGCGCTCGAAACCGCGACCCAGATCATCATCTGGCGATCCAGAAAATCAGTCTGGCGTTCTGGAAGGCCTATTTGCTCGAAGACGTCGAGGCGAAGAAGTGGCTGGAGTCGGAGATGCCCAAATCCGACGATACTCTAAAGCCGAGCGATGATTGGCAGTGGAAGTGAGCCGCTAAGCAGTTGGCTATGATCCGGCGGAGGGTTGTTCAGGCTCGTCCATATCGACGGGTTTCGGAGGCACGATGCCGCTGGTTTTTACTTCTTCGTTGAAATCGAG
>CAXBHV010000023.1:0-16051 GCA_963974855.1 uncultured Rhodopirellula sp.
CGACGGTCGTCGATCCGCCGCCCGCATCGATCGCCGTGATCGTCTCGGCCGCCGCGCTATAGTTCAACGTCACGTTCGTCGCGGTGACGGTCGAAGTGATTGGCTCCAAGCCGGTGTAGTTGATCACCGCTAGCCCATCGATGTCGACCGAACCATCATTTGCGTTGGCGTAGTTGAACGTCATTTGATTGACTGGCGACGGTGCCGGGCCTACTAACACCAATTGGTCGCCAGGGTTGGTGCTGAGATTCAGACCACCATCAAAATTGATATTGGTTGTGAAGACACCATCACTGAAATCGACGGACAGTGTATCGTCACCGTCACTGCCGATGAAATCCACGCCTGTCACGGCCGTTGTGTCAAAAGTGACTTGAGGCCCGCCGTTGAGTGACAAGATAGCGTTGTTGGGGAGCGTTGGATGAGCACGCATGCTGAGATTATCGTTGGTAACATCGCCTACGACGGTGATGCCGCTGGTATTCGAAACGATCATGTTCTCGATGCCCGAGAACGTGCTGGACGAATTGCCGTAGTTGACGGAGCCATCACGCAAGGAAATCGGTTCAAACAGTCCAACGATATTCAGCGTATCCCCAGGGCTCGAGACTGGATCGCCGCCGATGATGTCAAATGAGGAGGATGTACGGGGAGTGAAAGTGTCTGCATCATTTCCGCCGGTCACCGTGATCGCTGACGGAGTGTTGATAAAACCGTCGAGGATGACGGTCGAGCCAACACCCACGTCGGCATCCGGCGTCTGGTCAACGTTGATCGAGACTGGCCCAACGGGCGCATTGATCGTCGCTCCCGACGCAATTGTGAAATCGTCGCCCGCGAAAACCGTCACACCGGCGCTCGCATCGGAGACCGTACCGGTGTTGATGTTGATATTTTGACCGGGTGTCGCTGCGTCCAATGTGATCAGCGTTGTTCCGCCGTCGCCAGCCAAACCATTGTCGACCGAAATCGAGCCACCGTAAATCGCGACCGGATCGGTGAACATCGCGTTGTCGATGATGACCGCACCGGTGCCACTGATCGCGTCACCGAGGTGGATGCTTGCGAAACCATCAGTCAGGAACGCCAGTTCCGCCGCATCCAATTGCAATCCATTGTTCGCAACTCCGCCCCCCAGGTTGATCGCCGTGCCGGGCGTGCGCGGTTGGATCGTCAAGTCGCCACTGGACTGGACGTTGAGTGTGCCGCTGAAATCGACGGAGTCCGCGTTGATTGTAAGAGGGCCTGATGCAGTGATACCCCCAATCACACTGTCAGCTCCGGCCACAAGGTCTGACCGCAATCCGCTTCCGGTGCCTGTCACATTGATTGCTCCCGAACCCACGGACCGCAATTGCCCGCCGTCAGTCTCTGACAATCGAACTCCAGTCGAGTCGCCGGCGCTTGCGGTCCCGCGAACCGTCAGTATCGCGTTGGTGACTTGCACTGCGGCGTCCATTTCAATTAGCACACCGTCATTGTCGTTCGCCGATCCGTTACCACCGGTTCCAGTAATTTCGATCGCGCCGTCAATGCTTGTCACATTCGAACTAATCCCGGTAACGACCACGCCAGTATTAGAATCGGTTCCCGTGCCGCCGGTACCATTGATGGTGATCGTGCCGGCGTTCGGTCCGCTGCCCGTCGAACTCACGCTGGCGTCAGCTTGCAAGAGCACGCCATAATGTAAATTCGTTGACGGATCGTCGCCGCCGCTGCCTGTAAGCGATAGATTGCCACTGCCGCTCGATGAAATTGAAACGTTGTTTGCATCGATGCCGATGAAGTTTCCGGCAGTCGTTCCAGCCGCATTCGCGCTAAGCGTGATTCCGCCGTCCACTGTACTGAGTTCACCGGCGAAGCTTCCGTCGTCGACAAGAAGAATATCGCGTGTTGTACTCGCATTGATCGCTGCCGTGCCGACAAACGCATTGGTGCCGACAAACACGATCGAGTTTGCAGCCGGGGCATTATCTAATGTGACGTTGAATGAATCGGTGTACGTCGCTGCACTGTTGTCATCAAACACAACCGATACGCCATCGCCGGAGTCAACGATATTGAGCGTGTCAAATGCTGCTAGACCGGCCGCGGTCACCGTCAGACTCGAGAGTGTATTCCCCGAGGCGTTCGCGCTGTCGGAACCGTTCCACGTTGTGCCGTTCAACGACAGCGAATAATCAGCACCGCTGTTACGGATCGTTAGCTGTTCATTGGCCGACAGATCAATGCTCAGCACATTCCCCGCTTCGCTAAACGAGGCCAGCATTCGGCGATCCTCCAGCGGTTCCATTTCCAACAACCGACTGATACCCATCCTGTTGCGACGACGCTTCTGTGCATGTCGTTTTTGCTGGGAAGTTTGATTAGTCCGCGAAGCCTTGCGAAACAGACGGTTGAACATAAACGTTGACCTAAGAAGCTTTACAAGATGCGTTTAAATGAACTGAAATGGCTAAGGGAGTGTCGGCGACGAAGTTGCGTCATGTACGTTTACGCGCGGCACAAACGCCACACGCATCATCACCCGTGATCACGTCACCGTACCTTGCCAATGGAACGATAAACGGTGCAACAAAGAACAATTGAGTCGGCGAGGGGGCAAAGGGGATACATTGGTCGCCTCATCTCTTGCCCCTGACACACTCCCATTCCCCCTAAGGGATCCACCTTACCCCACCCCCCGAAGCAATACGAGCAGAGTGGGGAGGGTTGTATCGAGATTAGGCTAAAAACACGGGGGGGGACCGCCAACACCACCCCGTTGGGTGCCGCAATGTCGCTTGAGGGGTTTACCTCTTGCAACTTTACGCGTTTTTAGGATGACGTTGTGGGAAGCGAATGAGCCGCGACGGTATGTGGCTTGGGGTTGACCAGCGAAGTCTCAGGTGAAGGTCGGTGCCGCCCCCCGCACAGAGACAAGCCCGCAACGGAGATCCATTGTGGAGGAAAGTTCCATTGGTAGCTTCCAGTTGCCCGCTCCGCCCGGACAAGACGAACGGAAGCGATAAGACTGACGTGAAACGCGACCGCAAGGAAAGCCGATTGTTCTAAACCGGTTGCTTTCCTTCATAGCGGAACGACGCGAGCCGTCCGGTTGCAGCGAGTAAAACGTTCGATTTAGGCCGGGCGGCTTGCGCTGGACCGCTAAAACTTTGGGCTAGCAGTGGCTTTGTAGTTGCGCTGGCATTTCAGCCACCGTTCCACCAACATTTTGTTGGGAAAGCATTTTGTTGGAAAAGTGGTTCAGCGGAGCCTTCAGCGACGTTCGGGTGAGTTGTACCGATGATGGTCAGGTCGCGGCAGGTGGTATGCCAGCGTCTATCAGAATCGCTCGCCGTTAGCGCGGACGCCCCTCACCCGAGCAACGCCTTTAGGGCGTGCTCGACCTCTCCCCCAACTTCGGAGGTTGTGCAGGTTTTAAGTTGAGTGGTAGCAACCACTTGCTTCACCCTCCCAACGAAGTAGGGAGGGTCGGAAAAGGAGCCTTCAGCGAGTTTTCCGCTCTCGGGCTGGTGACGTTGAGCTTGCACGTTGTCATCTCTAACACTTCGATGCCCCACCCAGAACTTGCTCCGCTCGTTCTGACCTCCCCAAAACAAGTTTCGGGGAGGTGAAGCACGTTAAAGGACTCGATTCACAACGAAATAAAAACCTGCACGACCTCTTCGTCGGGGGCGAGGTAACTAAGGAATTTGCCGAAACAAAAACTTGCCCCCGAAACCCTTTGCCAACACAAAAGACTTAGCGGTCCAGGCTTGCGCCGCACCGCTACTACATCGACAACTTTAATCAACCCGCCGCGTCGCCTCGCTTGGTGATTTCTAGCAATTCCGGACCGGTCATTCGGAAGGCGGCCTCGTGCGGACACGCGTACACGCAACTCGGTTTCCCATCAATGCTGCGGCACAAATCGCAGGTGGTGGCTCGTTGCTGGACCACCGGCATCTTCTTGCCTTCGACTTCTTGATAAACCGTCTTCAGCTTGCCCGACGCATCGACCTCCTGCTTTGGAAAGCCATGCATGTTGATGTTGCCGTACGGGCAATTGTCGGCACACAATCCACAACCGATACAGTAGTCTTCAATCGCAATCTCCAGTGAATCCCCATCGCGGTGAATTGCATCAACCGGACATCCGACCAAACAGTACGGATCCATGCACGACCGGCAACTGCTGGCGACCAGGAACTTGTCAAACCGCAATCCGTCGCGAACCAAACGGGTGACGCCTTCATGCGTGTCGGCACACGCCTTGGTGCATTCGTCACATCGAGTGCATCGTTCGAGGTCCAAAACCAACAAACTTTGCGCCAAATACAATCCTTGATCCAGGAAGTCTTCCGATTCGACCGCTTGCAGTCGACTGCGAGCCTCTTGGTCTTTCTCGAGAATGAACTTCGCTTTGGCGGCGAGTGAGTCCTTGAGTTCGGGAAATTGGGCGAGCAGGTTACGGAAATCTTCGCCACGAATCCGAATCAATTCCACGTGATCCAGTGCCGAACAGGTCGCGGTACGCACGCCCGGACGAACCGTTCCACCAAGAGATTCGGAAAGTGTATCGCCGATACTCGAGAGCAACCCAATTTCGCCAAATCCATTACCAGGACCGAGATAGCTAAGCACTCGCTCGTCACGGCCGTACTTTTGTGTAACCTTTACGAAGCCAAGTTTATTGACGTAATAATTGTCAGCTTGATCGCCTTGAGCAAAGATGACTTGGCCGGGATCAACCGAGATCAGGTCGGCTTTGTCTCTCAGAAACTCGGCGGCTTGTTTTCGTTCACTCTCACCGAGTGAATCAAAAATCGGCAGCGACTCAATTTGGCCCGTCAGCGAATATTTGCGATAGGCGCGATCCAAGATTTCGCGGCTCACTTCGTTTCGCTGCAACATGTACAACACATTGCGTTTGATCTCGAGTACTTCGGCGGCCTGTGTCGCGACCACCGTTGCACTTCGCGGATAACGGTTCATACACGTCATCTCGCCCAGGATCACGTCATCACTATTGCGCAAAATCCGTTGATCTTCAGAGAGCTGGGCGGCGCTGACATCGGCCAACTTTGCTCGTCCGCCCACTTTTTCGACCACGGTTTTCAAACCGCCTAGCCATCCGAACAATCCGCCTGCGGAACGGTTGCGGACTGCACCCCGTGTGGTCGCTAGAAAAATCTCAAACTCACCGCTGAGGATAATAAACGCGGTCGAACCGTATTCGCCTTCGCGGCATAACACGTCGCCTTCTTTCAGAATGCGGCGAACGACCGCGGCCCCGTTAAACTGCAAAAATTTGTAGGGGATGCCGGAGAATAACGGATAATGAATCAGCTCGTCGGCCGTCACGATGTCGCCATCTTTATTCTCAGCGACCATGTCATCACGAACCCGTTTGATCTGGGTTTCGATGAACGATGGCTGGAACTGCAGGGCACCGGTCGGACAACTGACCGCGCATTCACCGCACGAAACGCAGGTGCTTTGGCCCATCGGATCTTCGAGATCAAAGGCGATGTGCGACTCATACCCTTTGCCGCCACGGCCGATCACGTTATTGCCCTTGATCCAATTGCATCCCCGCTGACAGCGACCGCACATGATGCATTGATCGTGATCCACCGCGATCATTTTGCTGCTGTCGTCGTGACCTCGCTCGAGCGAACGGGGTGCAAAACGAGATTCCTTGATCTCCATCCGCCGAGCGATCGTGGCCAACTCGTTGCCAGGTGCCGACCACTGCGAACTTGGTAGATGATCGGCAATCAGCAGTTCGACCACGGTTTGGCTGGCGGCTTTCACGCGCACTGCAGCGTCTTTGTCGGTCTCGCTTTTGATCGTGTTGACGATCATGCCGTTGGAAACTCGCTGGACACAGGACGGAACCAATTGTTTCCGCGGTCCGCGCCGTGTCATCTCGGTCGCTTCGACAAGACACACGCGGCACACCCCGACGGGCGGCAGATGTTCTTTGTGACAAAGCGTTGGGATCGGATGCTCGTCGCCAGGTTCGCGAACAAACACCTCGCTCGTCGCGTCAAAGATCGTCGTGTAACGCGGTTTCGGTGCCCCAGTCGCATCACGAATGATGTTGCCCTGGCTATCTCGCGTCGGCACCGCTTTTTTGACCGTGACTTCGCGACCATCAATCGTCAACGTGACATCTTCGTCCAATTCCGAAGCGGACGCTTTATGAACACGGACCAATTGACCGTCGACGTCACGTGCAAACAGACCTTCCTGTTCCGCAACGACTTGTCCCGGCAGATCACTGATATCAAAGTTGACGCTTGCGACGTCTTTGGGATCGATTTCGTTGCTCATGATTTTGCCACTTCCGACGGTTTGTTACGACACGCTTGGCGAGCCAAATCAGGAAAGAATTTCAAAAACGTTTGCAGCGGATTACTGGCCACTTGCCCGAGTCCACAGATGCTAGTCGCTTGCATCACTCCGCTCAGTCCCAACGCGATCGGTTCGAACGTATCGAATTCTTCGCGAGTCACATCACCGGCTAGTAACCGCTCGCCCATCTCGGTGACTTTCTCGGACCCGATGCGACAGGGGACACATTTGCCACAGGTTTCGTTTCGATAAAAACGGCTGTTGGCGACCGCTTCGGCTAGCACATTGCAGCCTTCGCCATAGATCACGATGCCGGCACCGAGCATGTAGCCCACCGCACGCGAAACGTTGATGTCCAGCGGCAGATCACGAATATCGATCTCTGTCACTCCTTCAGGAACGTTCGCATCGACGAATCGGCGACTGAGGAATTTGACTGGAATTTTGGGCGGCAGCAATCCGCCTGAGGGGCCGCTGAGCGCGACCGCTGCGATCGCTTTGCCGTCTTTCATCCCTCCGCAATGAACGTCGATCAGTTCGCCGAGCGTCGTGCCGGTAGGCACTTCATAGACGCCCGGTTGTTTCAAATCACCGCTGATCGAAAACAGCCGTTTGCCTTTCATCGCTGGGCTCGACCCGACGGTCAACGGTCCTTCTTTGACGCCTTGGCTAGCGAACCAGTCGCCGCCGTCCTTCAAGATTGCAGGTGCCCAGGCAAACGTTTCCACATTGGAGAGCAGAGTCGGTTGATCGTACAAACCGTTGGTCATCAATTCGGGAGGCCGGTTCCGCGGTTCGGCTCGTTTGTCTTCCATCGCTTCGATCAACGCGGTTTGTTCGCCACAGATGTAACCACCAGGACTGGGGAAAACATCGAGTTCGAATGAGCGACTGCTGCCGAAGATGTTGCGACCGCAGGCACCAAGTTTGACGGCGCGAGCAATTTCCTCGCGGCATTTTTCGATCTGTTCCGGATACTCGTGCCGAATATAGATCCACCCGCGAGTCGCTCCGACCACCAGGGCGGCCAGAATCATACCTTCGATCGTCAGGTAGGGAGCGGCCAGCAGGATCTCGCGATCCTTAAAAGTTCCCGGTTCACTTTCGTCGGCATTACAGACAATAAATTTTTCGCCGGTCGTGCCTTCGGCACGCATCACGTCGCCCCATTTCAAGTAGGCTCGGCCACCGGCGCCCCCCATCCCCAGCAGGCCCGCGTTCTCGAGCGTCTTGAGCACTTTGTCGGGATCGCCACCGCCCGTGATGTACTCGCGAATTCGCTCGTACCGCCCGCTGCCGCCGTAAATATCCATGTCCCACTTGCCGACCTTCGCTTTGGCAAGTTCCCAATCCGAATTAAATTCGGGTTGTTGTCCCTGCATCATCGCGTCGATCGATTGCTGGATCCCCGCTTCGCTACCACAGGCAATCAGTTGTTCGTTGACCATTGCGGCCGGCGGACGATCGCAGCGTCCCAGACACGACACGCCACAAACTTCGACATCGTGGCCATACTTTTTCTCGGCCCAATCGGCCACGCGCTGGATCATCGGGACCGAGCCATTTAAATGGCAACTCATATCGCGACAAACGTGAACTTCGACCTTCGGTGGTGGATCGGTGCGGAAGTGCGGAAAAAACGTGACCAACGCATTGACGCGGTGCATCGGAATGCCCAATTCCTCTGCCACCGATTCCATATCCGCATGCGTCAGGTATCCGCCACGTTTGGATTGCCGTTCGTGTAAAGCTGGGATGATCATCGTGGTTATTTACTCGGGGTTCGCTTGGCTTAGGGTCGACGCCAATTGCGATTGCAAGATACGCAGAATCGTTTGACGAAATTTTGCAGAGTCAAAATCGGCCGGGGAATGCAGCGATACGTTTGTGTCCGGACCAAGGTCAGGTTGAAATCGCAGCGAATGCTCGAGCTCGTTCAACGCATCGGGAAGCGACGCATTTAAATCACGCAACAACGCGTCGAGTTCCAAGTACTCAATCGCCGCTTGATGCCAATCCACCGGAGGCGGTTGATTCTGAAGTCGCTCCTGCATCGATTGCAACTCTTGACGCGGGTCGATTGTCTCGGTGGCAAGTTGCTGGGCAAGTTTGCGATACTTGACCGCCAACGATTGACCACTGGCGGCAATCTGTTTCGGATCACTGCGATGGGGCGAAAGCTTTTCGAGTAACGCCACATTATCGCGAAGTTCCAACTGGTTCACGCTGTGCCATGAATTCCAGACTGGCAGTCCATCGCTGACGTGCAGCGGCGACTTCTTTTTATTCGATGGTGGCACTTGAAAATCGCGGATCGACAAACTTTGGTGACAAGCGAAGCAGTCATAGTCCGACAATTCAGGCCACGGCACCGTCGGGTCTTGCAAATGGTCGCTGGCTCGTTCGGAGGACAGTTTTGCTGCCGCGGCAAGATTGAATGCCCGCCCCACGGCGCGAAGCCGAACATGGGAAGCGTCAAATTCGTGATCACGACGGGAATCCCAGTGGGCCGGCAAATTCGCCAGATAGATCGGCAAATCAAACCGCAGCGCCGGATGTCCTGCCGCGATCAAATCATGATTCATGTCACGAACCAAGCCGTCTTCGGTTCGCGATCCGATATGGCATCGAACACAGGCTTCCGCTCTGCCGATGATCGAATCCATCTCACGCATCGATTCGTTCGTCGCGGGATTCCAATCGGCATGAGTATGCGAAACAAGCCAGGATTCGGCAGCTCCGTGGCACGATTCACAGGTAACTCCGGCGGCCAAAAACTCAACAGATAACCTTCCATTGGCCACAGTTTGTGACGCGGTTGCGGTCGTATGGCAACTGATACAACGTTTTCGCAGCACCGCGTCATAGGCTTCGCGTGAGCCCGACGCAGAACGATCCAGCCGACTGACGATTGCTTGTGAATCACGGTCATACAGCAACCGTCCGGCATTGGCATGCGGATCGTTTGCAAGCCACGTGGACAACGAGTGATTCCAGGCCGGACCGTGACCGATCGCGCCGCCGTGGCAAGTCGACGTTGCACACGACGAATTCCCCACAAAGGGTGATGGCTCGGCAGCCGTCGCGGTGGCGACGCCCCCAAAACAAATCAGCCCCAACCAAATCAGAACGCTCCATACGCGTTTCATCGCTCCACCTTCGTCACCGCGCCCGGCGAATGATAACGATGGCAAAGCGTGCAGCGATCCGACGCCCAAGTCGGCTGACCACCCAAAAGCGAAACCGTGTCGGACGACGCAAGCGAAGCGGGCGCCGGCAACTCGGAATCACGATGACACCCAGTGCACGACTGAATCCCGGCGATCATCACGACGTCTTGATCGGTCGCCGGTTTCGCTGCCGTGTCGCTGTTGTAGGCCGCCGCGTGACAATATTTGCAATCGATTCGGCGATGTGCCGCATGATCGTAGATCCCATGCTCGAACCACCGCGGTGGGATCATCTCGGCACTTTGATTCCCAAGCGATGCACGGATGGCTTCGTCCGTGATCGAGGCCTCATCATGACATTTCAAACACTGTGACTGCACTCGTTCTCTTGCCAAGCGAACGTCGACGATCGAAGAGACCGACTCACCGGTCGCGGGTTTGCCAAGTCCTTCACCAGGCACAGCGACCGTTCGTGCATCGCCGCGTGGCGATCTCGCCTGACCGGTCGCTCGGACCCCGTCAATGGTCGCGGCCAATAACAAGTCGACTTTGGACCAAGGTACTGCGTGAGGAATCGGCGTCGTATCGGCCGTCGCGGCCCCCGAGTTCATCGAGTGACATGCCGAGCAATGTTGATCGAAGGACACCGGCGCCATGTAGCGTCCCAACTCGCCATCGGACGCCAGCGTGTTAGCACCGCCGGGGTTGCCCGACATCTGGTGACAACTGCCGCAATCCAAATGCACCGCCGCGGAATCGTCTTGTCCGTCGACCCGGTACCGATCACGCAGCGATTCATCGAGCATCGCCAACGTCATCTCGCCGCGTTGTCCGGCATCGACTTGTCCGGGTCGCATGTGTTGGGCGTGATCAAATTTCACGACACCTGGGTCGGGCTTCTGCAGCGAAGCAAAGTCCCCGTGATCCGCTTTCGTAAACGCAACCACATTGGCATTGACCGTCGGTGCGGCGGAACACACTGAACTGAGATTGGCGTGACACGAAGCACAGCGTTCGTTGGCGACGAGGCTCAGATTGTGATCGCGGCCCTGATGATCGACATGGCAACCTGCACAATTCTGGTCAACTAACTTTGCCTCGTCGCGCATCGTTTCGCGATAGTGGTTGCCGACTTGGTGACATGACTGGCACGCGGTCTCGATATGCTTGATCGAATTTACTGCACTCACGCCAATTGGCTTGACATCCAACGAGGATGCTTCGGCGCTGATGGGAGTAAAGTTTCGGTGACAGAGTTTGCAATCGTTTTCAAAAGACGCATGGGCAATCGCCACCGGCCCCGTGCTGAGATGCGATTTGCCGGCCGAACCCGCTAGCACGAAACATGCGTACAGCAATGCAGCGATGCCGCCCACCGCGATACAGAAAGTGCGAAATCGATGCAGTCCACCGCGGCGACGGTAGTAATCGATTTGAATTCGTTGAGATCTTTGCTTTCCCGTTTCACGCATTGTCGATCATTTACCAATACTTTAGCGCAGTCCAAACATGGGCTGCTAACAAAACGGTCACAGCAACGGACAATCCAATATGAATTGGAATCCACGAGTGAAGCCAACGATGAACGGTTGATTGGGTATCAAATTGGCGACGTTGATCACAAAAACTTTCGAAGATATTCACGATCGAACCGCTTTCTTCGCCGCATGCACTACGAAGTCGGTCAAACCACACACTCGCACGTTGTCGATCGTTTACCGGTGTTTTCGCCTCATTGCCGTGAAGCAAAAAAGGTTGAATTTCGTCCAGCGCATTCCACAACGCGGGGCCATCCGTGTTGGTCGACGCAAATTGTCGTGTCTCCAACACACGGCCTCGTGTTTTGCCTGACTGACGCACAGCACCGACGACGATCGCTCCGGCCTTGACCGCTTCGAATTCACGCTCTTCGTCGGCGTCATCGGGGCCTCCGATGCGACGACCACATGCACTGAGCAATAATCGGCGAGCATCTTCGACGGTTTGCTGCGAAACATAGTCGATTTGATTATAGATCGTTTCACCTGGCAGATTACGCAACATCCAGCGAGGCAAGATGTTTTGTACGATTAATCCATAGATTCCGCTGAGAATGCACAACACGAACAGCACCATGAAGGTGGCAGGCAACCATCCGCCCAAGTGAAACCCACAATGCACGATCGCCAAGGGCAGCGAAGCCAGGCCAAACCAAAGATGGGCAGCCATCCAGTATTTCGCTGGAATCAACCGCAAACGACGAAGCGCCTTTCGCGGCCAAAGCAACATTTCAAAAACGATGATCGAACCGGCTGCGATACCACACAACAACCCGGCACGACTGCCACCGCCAACCCAACGGTTCGCCTGAGAAGACTCAAGCCAGTAATAGATGATGCAGCCGAGAGTCACGACCAACGTCGGAATCAGGAACATCAGATGCAATCTTGTTTGGCTGCGATTCAATAGCACGTCAGATAGCACCTAAGAGTAAGTGACAAGATCGCCCGTCGGCAGGATCGATACATCCTGCGAAGAGCAACCATATTAAACCCCCGTGATGGGTAGTCGTCAATCTTCGCACCGCATCCCCATAAAATGTCGAGAGAACGCTGTTGTTTTGCCGATCAACGATTATCGTACTAGTCTAAGGTAATTTGGGGGGTATCCATTAAAACCTTCTTCGTCTAACCCCAAGTCGCGTGATGTGGCATCAGAAAAGATCGAGCGTTTGCACTCTGTTGTGGATCAGCATGGCCCTCGCAACGACTCACTCGCGGGCTCAAGAACCGATTCCTACGCCGCAGGGAACGCCCCAGTCGATAATGACGATCCAACCGTTGCCATCCACGGCACGCGTTTTAGAAGGAATCTCGGCTCCGATTCTGAATCCCGGTGCTGTTTTGTCGCATTTCCGCACCCCGGAGATGTTTACTCCCGGCACACTGGATCGACTGCATTATCCGATTCTTCGCCAAGATTTGATGGTCAACAGTGCCGCCTCGTGTGCGACATCCAATTGCCACGCTGGCCCGCGACCTGGGGTCACCCAGCCTACGGTGCGACGTGGAGCGGAATACCAACTTTGGCTCGACAATGACCCGCATGCTCAGAGCTGGAAAACGATTTGCAGTGACGAAAGCGTCGCGATGATGCAGCGTCTGAAGATCATGGATGGCGACCAAATCATCGACCAAGTCGGTTTCGATAACTGCATGGCGTGTCACAATTCGACTCGTCGTTACAACGACCCCCGCACGAATCGCAACACGCATGTGGGCCTGAGCGATGCTGTCCATATGGCACAGTTAGCTCCGCATCGCAATCAAACCAGCCCCGACGACGTCAACACGTTCCAGCGTGAAGGGGTGGGATGTTCGGCGTGTCACGGCCCGAGCGAGCGATGGATCGGGACACATTTTCAACACCAATGGTCGCCTCAATTCGCCAGCGACGAAGGATTTGTCGACGCGGGAGACCTGTACGTACGTGCGCGGATGTGTGCGTCGTGTCATGTCGGTGACAAAGATCGTGACATGAATCACGACATCATCGCAGCCGGACATCCGGCACTTCGCTACGAATTGGCGACCTTTCATGCTTGGCAACCCAAACATTGGCGAGACACTGAAGCCAAAGACCGCACCTATTACGAGGCCCAACTGTGGTTGGCCGGGCAAATTGCCGCGACCGACGCGTCACTGGCACTACTGGAAACGCGAGCCGCCAAATCACATTCTGTCAGCCAATGGCCCGAATTTGCTTCGTATGACTGTGCCTCGTGCCACCACAACCTCGGCTTCGACAATGATCGAACCCCGGTGACGTCGGATCGCAAAGCGGTAGCGTTGTATTCATCGTGGAATGACGCGGGTATTCGCTGGCTGATCCACTACCGCATCGACACGGGGGCCGCGACGCCTGACGATTTCGAATTACTCGAATCGCTCAACCGAGTGCAGTTGCAGATGGAATCGCAACCGAAAGCAGACCCCGGATTCGTGGCCGAGCTGGCTCTACAGGCTCGCAGGTCGCTTTCCCAATGGTTTGACGGCCCCGCTGGTCAATCCGAGCGAGCCCAATTCCGCAGCGATCGTTTGGGGCAGCTGGTCGCCGCAGCGGCGGGAAAACAGCAAACTTGGCATACTTGGGAATCGGCAGTGCAGTTTTACTTGGCCGCCGTCGCGGCTCGTGAAAGCTGGCCTGGCGGATGGCACGGGCCCGCCAGCGATCTCGCTCAACCGCTGCGTGTCGGTTTACGCTATCCTGAGATGATTGACGTCAGCCGCTACTCCAAACGTAACGAAAGCGGTCCGACGCTAAACCGCGCCGAAGCGACAAAGCTTGGAATCGAGCTTGCCGGATGGCTTGGCCCAATTTACCAATCGCAACTCAGCGACGAACCACAAGACGACGAGGCAACGACCGAAGCTCTGCGAAACGAATTGCAAGAGATGATCCAGCGGATCAATGAACGCTGGAAAAAATTGAACGAGCAACGAGCCGCAGAGGCAAAGCAAGCCGAGGCAGCAGACAACAAGAATGCGGATGGCAAACCGGAGACGCCTGCAAAGCCTGAGCGAAAACCGAAAACACGTGAAGAGCTACTCGAAGAACTACGACAGATGCAAGACGCCCGGTCGCCCGACGAATCGGACAATTGATTTTTTTGCATAAAAGAATTGACAAAATGGTACCTACTCCCTTTCTCGCAAGACGGATTTCCGCCGGGATCTCGCTTGTCCTTTTCGTAGCGACCAGTTCGGTTTGCGTGGCACAAGCAACGTCGGACTCACTGACGCGCGAAGAAAAACTGAGCGACCCTGTCTACATGTCGTGGGTTGCATCCGAACCGGTTGGTAAATGCGTCAGTTGCCATGTGATGGGACCGACCGACGCCGAGATCGATAGCGGCCGCTCCGGCGATCTAACCTCATTCAGCCGCCGCAGCGAGATGATGCACTGGCTGCAAAAGGACAAACACACGATTGCTCGTCGGCGGATCGAACCCTTTGCAGCCGAGCAGAGCGAAGACGAACTTTTAAAACTGTACGACCGACTCGATGCCCAGATCGAAAAAGCGATCGAAGGATACAAGAAGCGCGGCGAAACGATTGATCGCAGCAAAGTCGGCCTCGAGAGCATTCCCGAAGAATGGATTGGGCAAAGCAATCTGCTCAGCCGCCGTATCTGTGACAAACTGTGGGGTTCGGGCTCGGTCACGACCGAAGCAGGCTACGCCAAATTTCGCGACAATTGCTTGACCTGTCATGGCGGCTATCACGCCGGAGCCAGCGGATTTGATTTGGCGGACCTTGACGACGCTCAATTGGGCATCGATTGCCTGTACTGTCACCAGCAGGGTGAAAACGATGAATGGATCGCGCCACATCAAGTCCCCGAAAAATGGCGTTTAAAATCGCCTCAAGAAAAAACGACCGCCGGATTGCGGAACTTGGTCGACACGTCCAACCAAGCTCAATTGTGTTTCGATTGCCACGTCGGCAACCGCTCGAAAAACATGTTTGTGTCGCACGAAATGTATGCGGCAGGGCATCCGCCGATTCCCTCGATCGAGCTTCAGCAATTTTGCGCCGAGATGCCTCAACATTGGCAAACGCCCTCTCAACTCTATGTCTCGCTGGCCGATTACCCTCAGCGAAACGACTATTTCAATATCAACTACCCTGGACTGCTCGGGGCGACAAACGCTGGCGACCTGTTCTGGAATACACGCAAAATGTTGATCGGAGCCTTGGTGGCTCGGCACCGAATGCTCGACCTGTATATCGAATCCGCTTCGGCGCACGACTGGGCAGATTACTCGCTTTACGATTGCTCGGCCTGCCATCATGAGTTGCGATCCAACAGTGAACGACAACGACGCGGCTATGTCGGTGCCCCCGGACGTCCGCGACAATACGAATGGCCCGATGCATTATTGACGATTGCTTATCTGTTTTCTGGCAAAGAAACGTTAGGGCAATCACGAAGTCTGGAGAGTGAAATTGAGCAACTCTTTAGTGATCAACCGTTCGGCAATCCCAACCTGATCGCTGCGAAAGCCGAAGTACTACGCGATCACATCACTACGGCGATCGATGCGATTGAGCAAAAACCGGTAGACGCGCGTATTGCACAGGCGGTACTGCGAGGCCTCGCGACGACGCCGAAAGGCAAGCTATTGACCTATGACGCCGCTCGACAAGTCATTTGGGCGATGCAGACGATCGCGACGGAGTTGGAACTCGAAGGCAAACCGCTCGCTCCGGAACTGCACGAGCGGATACGTCAACTCGGGAACCCTGAAACGACCGGAATCTCGGCAAGCTTGCCATCAGGTCGCAAACAGTTCATTTACCCCGACCGGTTGGAAATGGACCTGCAACGACGCGCCGAGTACGAGCCTTCGCGTTTGGTCGCCCAACTAAAAAGTCTACGAGCGGATTTGGCCAAAACTGCGAAGTAACAAAGTGGGATAGGCTTCCAGCCTGTCGAGGAGACAATGACAGGCTGGAAGCCAATTCCGTTCGGCACTCAGGTTGCAGTACATGCGTCAC
>CAXBHV010000024.1:0-15775 GCA_963974855.1 uncultured Rhodopirellula sp.
CTTCAGCGACATTCGGGTGAGGGGGCTGACCGAGCAACGCGTCTGCGGCACTACCGTCGCATCAATTTGACTTACTCGGCGGATAGGTAACTGCAGTAAAACCCGGCCGCTTACGCGTCACGGCTCACTTAATTGGATCTGTCGTTCATCCGCGATTCCGCACGCGATAGCTACAGCGTCGGAGGCGTCCACTTGGGAATGCCACGCTCTTTGAGTTGCTGTTCGTAGCGGACGTCCTGAGGATGTTCTGCCGAGTACGGAGCGTCTTCGTTAACCATCAATGGCACCGTTTCACTCCACCACTGGTCATAAGCTTTTCGCAGTTCGGCAACGACTTCGGGATGCTCCGCCGCGACATCTTGCTTCTCATGCGGATCGGCTGCAATATCGTACAGTTCTTTGTTGTTGACAAACCGCCAGCGTTGCGATCGAACGCCACAGCTCTTGAACTTGCTGGCGTTGGGATCAGCCCCTTTCTCCCAGCGACCGACGTGCACGAACAGATTGCGATCGGCCCAGTCGGCATCGGGATTTTGCAGCAATGGCAATAAGCTGCGTCCATCAATCGGTTGGATGTCAGACGGGATTTCGGTGCCGGTCAGTTCACAGAACGTTTTGTACAGATCGATGTGGGCGGTCAGTGCCGGGATATCAACGCCTTCGCCAAGTTTGCCTTTCCATCGCCAGAACGCGGGCACATGCGTTCCCCCTTCCCACGGCGATCCTTTGCCCGTTTTAAATCCGGCGGTGTATATCGGCGTTCGCTTGCCATTCAGCTTGCCGCTGCGGCCGGCTTGACCGTTGTCGGTCATGAAGATCACCAGTGTATTGTCCCAAAGCTTCCATTCATCGAGTTTTTGCATCAGCACGCCAAAGTTGTCGTCGATGTTTTCGATCATGCCATACCGACCTTGCGTGCCAGCGTCCCAGCCCAAATCGGCGAATCGTTTCTTGTACTTCTCGGGTGCCAGCATCGGACCGTGTGGAGCATTGGTGCTGACGTAGGCGAAGAACGGAGTTCTTGCTTCGTGTTGTTTCTTGATCCAACCGAGTGCGGCCTGAAAGAAAACGTCCGTGCAAAATCCTTCGGTCTGCACGATCGTGTCGTTGTGCAGAATCACGTTGTCAAAGTACTTGCCTTCGCTTTCGCGATTGGGCGGGAAATCAGCACAGCTACCTTCATAGGCCTGGCCGATCCCGCCGGCTCCGTGGATAAAGACTTCGCTAAAACCGCGGTTGTACGGTTGGTACGCGTCTTCATCGCCAAGATGCCACTTGCCAAAGATACCGGTCTCATAACCCGATTTCCGCAGCAGTTGCGGAAACGTGGTTGTCGACAGTGCCATCCGCTCACGTTCTTTGATCGTATGCGTCACGCCATTACGGAACTCATGCCGACCGCTGAAGATCGACGATCGCGTCGGGGCACAGGTCGGGCTGACGTGAAAGTCGGTGAAACGTGTCGACATTTGATAGAAACGATCGATATTCGGAGTCCGCAACACCTTGTTGCCCATACACGATAGATCGCCCATGCCTTGGTCGTCGGTCATGACCAGAATGATGTTCGGACGAGATCCCGCCAAATCGTCAGCACGGGCCGACGCCGCAGACACGACTTGCAACATCACGGCAAACAGGCACAAGGCTAACGAGCCTGAGAGATAACGGTTCATCATGGGGGCAACTCTTTTCAAGGATGAGGGGAGGATGGGGGCTTAGCGGACAGTTTTGCCGTCGGCTCAGTTATCGCCGACCCAGGTGCGAATGTTTACCTTTCCCTCTTTCAGCTCTTGCAGGCGACGCTGCAAGTATTGATGAGAAATCTTGCGAGCCTTGGCCTGATCGGCTTCGTCGTAGTCCCAGAACTCTTGGATAACTTGCTCGCATTCTGGGAAATGAGTTCCATCATCTCCGACGCGTTTGCGTGTCTCGGCTAGACGTGACTTCATCTCGGCGACGAGCTTGGCATACTCCGGATTGCTGTACAAGTTAACGGTCTCTTGCGGGTCGTTGACCATATCATACAGTTCCCATCCCGGCGGCGTTTGGTAGCCGCCATCGTAATTGCAGCCGTAATAGTAAATCAACTTGTGTGTTTTGGTGCGGATGCCGACATGCCCTGGATTGTCATGGTGTGCCATGTGCATCCAATAACGGTAGTAGGCTTCTTGCTTCCAGTCGTCCGCTTCCTTGCCCGATTCCAGTAACGATTTGAACGAGCGTCCCTGGACCGAATCGGGAATGTTTGCTCCGGCAAAGTCCAACATCGTCGGGCCGTAATCAACGTTTTCGATGATCGTGTCGAACCGCCCACCGGCTGGAACCGACTTGGGGTAGCGAACGAGAAACGGCATCCGCTGGGACGGATCGTACATCCATCGTTTGTCTTGATAGTCATGTTCGCCCAGCATGAAACCCTGGTCGCCGGTGTAAATGATCACCGTGTTGTCGAGTTGCCCACTGTCCTCGAGGTGTTGGAACAGTCGGCCAAGGTTGTCGTCGATTCCCTTGATACAGCGCAGGTACTTTTTCAGATAAGCGTTGTAGGCAAATCGGGTGTTTTCTTCATCGCTGTAGTTTTTCGGGTCAAAGTTGGGCGGGAATTCGTTGGGATACAATTTTGGCAAGTCGCCCAAGTAAGACCGCCGCGGATTGCGACCACCGATCGAAGTGCCGATATGAGGAATCAGTTCGTCGTCGGCACCTCGCGTGGCCATCGATCCAAATCGAGGATCTCGTTTCCACAACGTCTCAGGTTCGGGAATGTTGACATCCGCCAGATACGATTCGTAACGCTCCGCATTGTCGAAATAATCATGCGGTGCTTTGTAGTGGTGCATCAAAAAGAACGGCTTGTCTTTGTCTCGACCTTCTTTCAACCAATCGAGTGTCAGATCCGTAATCGTGTCGGTTGAGTGTTTGCCTTGGAACTTGATCAGGTTCTTTCCCCATGGTTTGTCACCGCGGATCAGGAACTCGGGATTGTGGTAATGGCCTTGGCCGGGAAGCACACAGTAATAATCAAAATCAGCGGGTTCATCGTGCAGGTGCCACTTGCCGATCATCGCGGTTTGATAACCTGCTTTCTTCATTTGGATTGCCAGCATTTGCTTTCCAGGCGGCACATTACCTCCTAAATCAAAGGCACCGTTGACGTGGTTGTATTGGCCCGTCAACACACAGGCTCGCGACGGCGAGCAAATCGAATTGGTGCAGTAAGCGTTGGTGAACAACGCCCCTTCTTTTGCCAAACGATCGATATTGGGTGTCGGTGCCACTTCTGCAAGCCGGCTGCCGTAGGCCGAGATCGCGTGTGCCGCGTGGTCGTCGGACATGATGTACAGGATGTTCGGCTGGTCGGCGGCATCGCACGGCTGGCCGCTCGTCAGCCCAGCGCCGACTAATACGAGGCTCAATAGTTTGGCAAGGTTGTTCATGGTGGGTTCTTTCGTCTGCTACTGATGTTAGGGAGCGTGTGCAATGACCAATTTCCACTTGAAGGTGATTGCTTTCTTCAAGTTCGTATCGGTGGTTCTCGACGGTAGTGCTTGGCTAGCTAGTGGTTATTTGGACGGCGATGGGAATTTCCGGACTATCATCCTAACTCGAAAGCATAAGCGGGGCACTGCATGCCGTCGCAAATTCGAATGCTTTGCTGTTCGAGGCACCAAGGTCCGGGTAAGTCAATGGTAAGTAAACAGGATTTTGGGCATCGTCCGAGGTAAGTTCGAGAGTCGTGTTTTCAATTTTCGACGATCCAGATGTTGCGATACTGAGTCGGGTTGTGATGGTTCTGGATGTAGATCGGGCCTTCAGCGACTTCGGGTCGCGGGCCGGAAGGACCGCCGCCGGTTCCTTCGGGCAGTTCAAAGTTGTCATGGATCAAAACACCGTTTTGGTGCACCGTCATTCTCGCACTGGAAACCTTTTTGTCATTTTTAAATCGAGCCGCTGTGAATTTGACGTCAAATGTTTGCCAACTCAGCGGCGGCAGACACATGTTTACATCCGGAGTGCGAAGTCCGTAAATGCTGCCGCACCACGTGCTGGGTTTCTTCAGTAGTTCCATCTCGGTCCAGGCACTCGGAGAGAAATCCAGACCGAATGTATCGGCAACTTGAACTTCATAAGCACCCAGGGCGAACACGCCGCTGTTGCCGCGGTCGGGATGGCTTAGCGGCAACTCGGGCTTGAAGGGAACGAGACATTCAAAATGCAATTTGAAGTCTTGAAACTTCCGTTTCGTACCAGCTCCTGCTTGCAGCAACCCATTTTTGATCTTTCCATGTCCCCATTGTTTCATGTCAGAGCCATCGAATAACACGATCGCATTGGCAGGAGGTGTTGTGAATTCGAGCTTCGAGGAACGATCGATTTTCTTATAGCCTTTCAAGCGATTTTCAATTGCGTCGCTGGTGACCCATTCATGCTGGATCGTTCCTCCGTCCCAGCCTGCTGCGGGCAATCCGCCCTGATAGATCGAAAGGTAGAACTGGTCCTGACAGGGAACGACCTGGATCGCTTGGCCGGCGTTGACGTATTCGCCTAGAAACGCGAAGCCCGGAAACTCCGCTGCAGCGGTTTTTGGGTCGGTCCAGGTTGGAGTTTCCTTGACTTCGGCGTTGACAATTCCGGTCATGGCAGGAATCAATAAGGACGCTAACAAATAGCAAAGAAAGCAATGGTTTTCGAGTTTTATCATCGATTCAGTGGGCTCATGTAAAATTTTGTAATCACGATGTCCAGCACGTTCGCACGGTACTAGGCAAAGTTCACGGCGTTGGGGAATCCTACGGATGCAACGTCACCTGCAAAGGAATTTGGATATTGAAGGGCTGGCGGACATGGTTCTCGTCGTAGATGTCCGCGGCACACAGCAGTGCGACCGGCTTTCCATTCTCGATGTACACCTGCGGTCGCTCGAGGTGATCGAACTGCTGGACTTCGCCATCTTCCCACTGGACCGTTCGCTGAGAGATCTCGTGGTACTTGCCCGGATGCCAATCCAATCCGTCGACCGAATCGTAATGGACCAGCGAAAAGACGCGTTTGCGTCCCTCGTGTTTGATTCGCTTGACGATCGCTCGGTACTTTCCGTCTTGGAACCAGATATAAGGATCCTCAGCGGGAAAGTGCTCGCCTTCGAACACAAAGATCGGTTTGTCATGTTTGACAAATGGACCGGTGGGGCTGTCCGACGTGGCGACGCAGTGAACGACGGGGCCGCCGTTGGGCAGCGGGCGTTCCTGGCCAACCCCTTTGTAAACCATCAAAAAACCGCCATCAGGTCGCTGGCAAACCGAAGGGTTCGAGGTCACTAGCGAATCCATTGCCGAAGCTTCGGGGCTGACATCGATCAGCGGTTTGTCGCTGCGTGTCCACGGACCGTTTGGCGTGTCGGCGACCGCGACTCCGATGCGTTGGTTGTTTCGGTGTTGCCAATTCAGCAAATGTTTCCCAGGAACGCCAACGATCTCACCATCGCCGGTGTTGCCCATGTGGTACAGGTAATACTTGTCACCAAATTTATGCACGGTCGGATTGTGAGTGCACCAGCCATCCCAATGTTGCTTGCCGCGACGTGGCAGCGCGACATCCTTGAATTCGAACGGGCCGAAAGGACTGGCGGAAACGGCATGAGCGACTTCCGAATCGGTCACCCAAGCCCAGCCCAGGTTACGTGGCCATCGTGAATAGAGCATGTGGTACAGTCCGTCCTCGCCCTTGACCAGCGATCCGCCCCAAATGCTCATCGTGTCACTGTGAAACGCGGACTCTCGCGAAACCTTGCCGAACTTGATTTCCATGTCCGGCGCCGATGGTTTGGGTTGCGATGTCGACTCGTTCACGCGAGGCACAATGGTTTTGGGAATGTCCAATTTCCCATCGTGCGCTCCAGCGGCAAAGTTGCTGATCACAAACTCGTTTTCTTTTGACCAATCGGATTCGACTCGTCCGTCGCCTAAGATGATGCGGCCAAGTTTGCTGCGGAACCAGTCGGATAACGCCAGATATGAATCGTCATTCGCGACATTGTTTCGCTCTTTCGGATCGACGCGAAGATCGAACAGAGCCATTTCGACTTGCTCGCGCGGAGCCGTCAGCGCCCACTTAATATCTTGCCCAGGCGGTTGTCCCCATTTCTCGCCCGGCTTGCCATTCTTTTCACGGACTCGCATCGAAAATGCAAAGTCGTCCGCTCGCAAGTAGGCTCGCGGGCCAATCACATGATTCATCTCGCCAATCACATAATCGCGACTGACCGCACCGCTGAGCGTCTCGCCGATGGGATGTCCATCGAGATGAGCGTAGTGATCGTCGGACAAATCCGCCCCGGCGGCTCGTAAAAACGTCGGCGCGAAGTCGACGAATTCAATCGGTTCGTTACAAACCGTGCCCGCCGGATATTGTTGACCGGCCGACGACACGGCGATCACGGCACAGTGGTTGGACGTGTCGTACGGTGCAAACTTTGATTCGCCACCCTGTTCTCCCAAGTGCCAGCCATGATCACCGATCACATACAGAATCAAATAATCGCGATTCTGCTTCGCGCTGAACTCTTTGAATTGTTCGACCGCTTTGCCGATCAAGGAATCACCCATCGCACAAAACGCATAGTAGTCGCGAATCGCCTGCTGCTTGTCTTCGGCGGACAGGTCGGCGAAGTTGGTTTTTGCAAACCACAACACCAATTGCGGCGGCAGGTTTTCAAGTTCCTCTTTGCTGAATTCAGGGACCGAGTAGGTCTTGCCGGCAAACCGATCACGGAACTCCTTGGACGGCAGCACGGGGGTATGGGGGAAGTGGAATCCAAGGTTCACGAACAGCGGTTGGTCCGTCGGCGGTCCTTCGATTTTGCGACCCCAAGGTGTCTTGTAGGACTCACCCGCGTGTCGGATGTAATCCATGAAGGACGCCAAAATTTCACCGTCTTGCGTCTTTTCCGTCGGTTGCGGGCTAACACCTCCGATCACGAGATCGTTGTGGTCGCCAAACGAGAACAACAAATCGAGCTCACGCTGCACCCGAGCTTTCTGCTGGATCGCGGTTTCGCTCAGTGGTCCTTCTGCCGGCGTCAAAATCCGCATCGGTCCGTCCGGCATCGACCAAAAATCTTCCATCCCGGTTGATTTGCCTTTGCCCCAAGTCTTTTGATGAAACCAATCGGTGTGCTCGTTTTTGTAAAGTTCCTTTTGATCGACGCTGACTTCGTAAATCGACGTCTTCTGCAGTTTGCGTGCGTCCCACTTGAAACTGGCAATCCCGCTTTTGCCAAAATGGGCCGTTCGATAACCATTCTTAACCATCAATTGAGGAAAGAACGGCTTGGCGAAATCAGTCGATTGATGACCTGATTCAAAACCGTATTGTCCGCTGTGGTGTGGGTACATTCCAAAATGCATCGACGTACGACTCGGTGCGCAACCAGGTGAGTTGCAATACGCTCGTGTAAACAACACCCCTTGTCGGGCCAATGCATCCGCATGGGGCGACGAGACATAGCCGAGTTCGCTGTCGTCCCGTGCTGCGGTCACGCGGTTATACGCCGCAATGGAATCGGCGCGATGGTCGTCGGTCAGGATCCAGAGGATGTTAGGTTGTTTCGCCGCCGATTCCTCGGCCGTCACCGCCGGCAATCCGCAGGCCATACAGGCACATAGAAGTAGTAATAATCGCATGGATCACGATCCCTTTTAGGTCAAGCACATGAAATGTTGTTTTTACAGCGACGTCGCTGATGGCGCGTTGCGGCCGTTGCTTTCTTGGTTGAACCGAGGCAGGATCGATTCGAATTGATCACGCTCTCCACGATGCTCGGTGGACACTTTTTTCCAATCTTTGATTTGTGGAAAGCTAATCAGATCGTCGGGCGTTGATGCGACGTCCCACCACTTGCCGCGACCGTCTCGCATCACTTTCGTGCCGCGAATGATTTGTTCTTCATCCCTGTACCCGTAGATCCAATCGCGATGCGATAGTTTGTCGCCAAACAAGAACGGCACCAAACTCTCGCCGTTGATCTCGTAGTTCGACGGCAGATCAACACCGGTCAATTCGGCGATCGTGGGTAAAATGTCTGACAAGTTTACCAATACATCTTGCTCGCCCTTTTTGGTTAATCCAGGTGCGGAAACGATCATCGGCACGTGTGTGCCCTTTTGGCGATCGGTGCTGTTTTTGCCGTAGCCGCTCGTCCCATTGTCGCTGCAGAAAATAAAGATCGTGTTGTCGGCGATGCCAAGCTCTTCTAGCTTCTGCTGATACTGCCAAACTTGATAATCTAGATAGTTCACATGGTGGTGGATGCCGGGGCCGGTCACGGTGCCGTGCGTGTCGTATTCGCCTTTGTCGCCAGTGATCTTGGGGGTGGTGCGAACGTATTTTTGACCGTTCCAATGAATGACCGGTGTGCCTGGCCATTTGCTGGTCGATTCAGGATCAAGCCAATTGAACGCATCGTGACCAAGGTGCGATGTGTGATAAACGAAGAACGGCTGCTTTTCCTGCGCACGTTGTTCTATAAAGTCGAAGATAAAGTTCAATTCGACATCCGGCCCGTAGGTGCAGACGCCGAAGTCCGCGATTGACTCAGGCGTATTGGGCCACCACTGAAAATCTTTTCCGTCATGGTTCATCAATCGTACATGCGGGTACCAGTACCATCCATGTTGTTTGTAGGTGTCGACTTGTTGACCCGAGTCGGCGTTGAATAGCAATTTCTTGCCATCGATCTTTTTATCGACCAATTTGAAATCGGTATAAGGATTGTCTCTATCTTCGAGGTTGCCTGGGGTAAAGCAGCCTTGGTCAAACCCAAAGCGATTGAGATCGCCTGCCATCTGGGTTTTACCGGCCCAGTAGGTCTTGTACCCTGCTTGCTGTGCGACATGCCCGAGTTGGATTGGCGAACTTTCGTACAGCGGCCAAGTCACCGTTTTGCCTTGCGGGTTGACATAGGTGCCCTTCGATTTGTTGCCCCACCATTTATGCAGGTGAGCGTAACGCCCGGTCATCATCATCGCGCGACTGGGTGAACACACCACCGAAGCCCAAGCCGTCTTGATCCAACAACCTTCGGTGGCCATTTGGTCCAAGACGGGCGTGTGGGCACGAAACTTGGGGTCGCTGCTGTTACCGCTTTCCGGCGGACTCCAAACCGACGATCCATACAGCGGCAATTCACGTGCGCTGATGTCGTCAGCGAATAAGATCACAATGTTCGGGCGATCAGCGGCCAATGTCCTGGTCGCGATGCCGAGTGTCGAGAGCGTCAGCGCGATCAAAGCGAACGTCACTCGCGTGTAAACGAGCACGCGGTTCTTTTGTTCAGAGTGCATAGTATTGCTCCCAGCCCTTTCGTGGCGTGTCTTTTAGTAGCGAGTTGGCCAATTCGTTGTTGGTAATCTGTTTGCTTTCGCGATCAAACTCGAGCTCGCCACCGAGTCGTTGAGCCAGGCAACCGAGCGACAACACCTGGGATAGCGGACCCGAAACTGAAAACGGCGACCGCGTTTTTTCATCGCCGCGACAAGCGAGCAAGAAGTTGGCGTAGTGATCCGAATGCTTTCCAAAGTCCGTTTGCAGATCTCCGGATGCTTGTAGCGATGTGCGTTTTTCCTCGTCAAGGATCTCGAGGGTCGACGCGTGGCTGCCCCCTTGCAAAGCCAAATCGCCCGCATAGATAAATTTGCCAGGAGTGCTGGTGTCGAGTTTTCGTCCTGCGAATTCGTCAGGCAAGGGTGGCAAGTTATCGACTCCGTCGTACCAATCAATGTCCATCGCGGGCATTCCGTTGCGTTCGGGGAACTGGAAGTTAATGGTTGACGCGAGCGGGTAGATAAGCTCGTTGGGTTGTACTAATTTCGTTGCCGAGATTTTCTCCGGCAATCCAAGTTCGAGGAAACGATGGATCGTATCGAGGATGTGGGCGCCCCAGTCGCCAAAGCATCCGGTGCCATGTTGGTACCATCCACGCCAATTGCCGGGATGAAACATCTTGCTAAACCCATGCACCGGTGTCGTGCTGTGCCACAGATCCCAATCCATGGTTTCCGGTGCCGTCTCGCCGCTTGGCATCGACTTCACGTCGCCCCAAGGATGCCAGCGACGCCACTTGTTCATGTAGGCATCGACGTGAGTGACGTCTTTGATGATGCTGGCATCTTTCCAAGCATCGAACTGAAAATGGTTGTCGCCCGAGTGTCCCTGGTTACCCATTTGGGTCGCGACTTTGTATTTCTTTTCAGCCGCCATCATCAGTTCGATTTCTTGGAACGTGCGAGCGAGTGGCTTTTCGGTGTAGACGTGTTTGCCAGCGGCCATGGCAGCCATGGTGATCGGAAAGTGCGAGTGGTCTGGCACCAAGACCACCACCGCGTCGATATTTTTGTCCATCTTGTCCAGCATCACCCGCCAATCTTGAAAGATGCGAGCCTTGGGAAATTTTTCTTTCGTCGCATTGATATGTTTGTTTTCTGGATCGACGTCACAGAAGGCGACGAAGTTGGCGATACCGGCTCTTTCAAAATTCTCAATAATCCGAGGGCCGCGGTTGCCAACGCCGCACCACGCGACATTCACTTTTTCATTCGCACCTAGCACGTCCCCCAGGATCGTGCGGGGCATGAGTGCAGCGGATGCGGCAGCCGCCGTGGTGAAAATTGCGTTTCGTCGTGTGATCTTCATACTGGTATCTCCGAGGTTAGTGAGCCGACGGCCCTACCTACGGGCCTAATGTCGTTAACGTTTTGCCCGCCAGCGGCCTGTTGGTTTTGTGAGCCGTGGGCCGTAAGGCACCGGGTCATGCGTGAGACCCGGCCGCTCACGCGTCACGGCTCACTCATACAACGAGTCGCTGGTGCCTCTCTGCTCAGCTCATGTCGACTTCGTAACCTTCGCGATACGGACGACTCATCATGCTGTGCGCTAGTTCGTCGCCGACAACCTGCTCGGTCGACTGGTCCCAATCGATTTTGCGTCCCAGCCGACAACAGATTCCGGCGAGGTGACAGACATTCAACATCTTCATATGCGAATGAACATCCGAGATTGGTTGGACGCGATTTTCGATCGCATACACAAAGTTTTCCCAGTGCGCCGGACGATCATTTTGCCTCATCGGCATGCCACGATAGATCTTGGAAATGGCATCCTCGGGCAACGGGTTGGACGCGAGATCTTCGACCGGTTTGCCGACTAATTTGCCACGATTGACAAAAATGCGTCCGAGTTCTCCTTCGAATAGAATGCCATTGTCGACATCATGGCGAATGTTCATATCAACATCGCCATCAGCAAACGCGACGTGCAAATCGAAACCTTGTGCCGTGTTGTAGCGATCGGTTTGTACGGGCATGCCGTCTTTGAAGTCGACCGCGTGTTTGGCGGTGCCTTCGACCGAAACAGGATCGTTGTTTTGCCCGGCTGCCGCGATCCCTAACATTGCAATGTCGATGTGATGGGCACCCCAATCGGTCAATTTGCCACCGGAATGTTCGTACCACCAGCGGAATTGGGTATGACAATTCGTGTAGCCTTTGTCGGCTTCTTTGTTGGGATTGCGAAGGTAGCGATAAGGCATCTGCGGCGTCGGGCCGAGCCAGCGATCCCAATCGAGTGCTTCGGGAACCGCAACCACCGGGATCTCGGGGCTCCATCCGCCACCATCAATCCCCACGACCATTCGTTTCAGTTTTCCGAGTCGGCCTTCGGCAATGATCGCCAATGCTTTGTTGAACTTGTCGAAACTGCTTCGTTGTTGCGCGCCGACTTGCACCACACGACCGGTTTCTTTCTGCATGCGACGAACCAGTTTACCTTCGTCAATCGTCAGCGTAAGCGGTTTTTCGCAGTAGGCATCTTTGCCAGCCAACATCGCTTCAATCAAGATTTTTGCATGCCAATGATCGGGCGTGGAAATCTGGACAACGTCGATGTCGTCACGCGAAAGGACTTCGCGATAGTCGGAATAGGTGTCCGCTTTGCCGCCTGTCAGCAGTTGGTTGCCGTCACGCAGGTGATCCGCATCAACATCACACAACGCCACCAAATTCGCGAACTCTTTCCCCACCGGAGCCGTCCGCGTTCCATTACCACCCACGCCAATCAGAGCAAACTGCAACTGTTCGTTCTTCGATTTTCGCTTCGCCGATTCTTGCGCTGACGTGAAGTGATAGGGGATCGCGGCAGCCGCTGACACCGCAGCGGTTTGGGCGAGAAACTGTCGCCGTGTCGTTGGTTTCTGCATGATTGTCATATCGGAATTCCGGTTAGTAAGTAGGGTGTCTCGTTTCTCGCGTTTGTCGCTTCCTCCAGAGTCCGCTCAGCTACTTCTTTTTGTTGTTCTTAGCGGTTTTGTCTTTTTTCTTCTGAGTGAAAGCAATCACGGGGCGTGCGACCTTCTCGGACGGGCCGCGGAACACATACGGAGCCCACAAATCGCGCGCCTTCTGCCACTCTTCCAAAGTGCGGGTGGGATACCAGCCCGGCGAACCGTATTTGCTGAAGTCGTAGTTTTCCACGTTCTTCTCGACCCATTCGCCCACCGTGGGCGTGGGACATGTGTCAGGGAAGACGCCGACAGCACGAAAGTCCTCCGACACTCCTTGGTCCTTGATCACGTTGGTACGCCAGTTCTCAAGCTCGGCGAGCAATTCCGCTTTCACATCGGCGTACTGCGGAACATCCGCGACGTTGTGCACTTCGTGCGGATCTTTTTTGAGGTCAAACAGTTCGATTTGTGGTTTGCTTGGCGCCATAAACGCCGCTTGTTCTGGCGTCAGTTTTCCTTCCAGATTCAGGACATTCATTTCTGCGAGCGCAGGATACGCACCTTCCTTGTAGTGGCTGAATTGACAATACGCTCGTTCGGGCATCAGATTCAGAATCAACTTGTGATCCTTGGATCGAATCGAGCGCATCGCGTCATGAGCGTCGTCCATCTTGTCACGAGCTGCGAAGACGTACTTGCGATCCTGGACTTCCTCACTGAATAGACTTTTGCCATGCAGTGGAACCGGAGCCTGGATGCCAGCCGCTTCGAGGATTGTCGCGCAAATGTCGATTGACATCACAAGATCCTCGTTGACTTGCCCTGGTTTGACTTTTCCCGGCCAACGCAAGATCATCGGAATGCGAGTTCCTTCGTCATAAAGAAACTGCTTGCCACGGATGTGGCAGCGGCCATGGTCACCAATGAAAAAGACAATGGTGTTTTCCGCTAACCCTTCGTCAGCGAGCCGTTTCAATAGTGCCCCCACTTCACGGTCGACAATCTGCATTTGTTCCAAACCGGTGGCCCAATCGCGGCGGATGAATGGGGTGTCCGGGTAATACGGCGGCAGTTCAACATCCTTGGGGTCAATCGGACGCAGCGGATCGCGATTCCAAGCTCGGTGCGTTCCCCCAAACGTGATGCGGGCAAAGAAAGGTTGATTCGGTTTACGCTCGTTCCAGTCCTCGCCCATGAACAATTCATTTTTTTGGTCCGGCAAAAAATTGCAGTCGGTTTTCCAGCTCATTAGTGCTGTGAAGTAGCCTGCATCGGCCAGCAGATGAGGGATCGGGCGAATCCCATAAGGCAGCGGCTTCTTGTCATCGGTGCGATGTTGGTGGGCGCCGATATAATTTTGATGGAACCCCGTCATCATCGCAGAACGCGACGTCGAACAAACCGGCGACGTGGTGAAAGCCCACTGGTAGCGAATCCCTTCAGAAGCCAATTGGTCAACGTGCGGAGTTTCGATTCCCTTTGTGCCATAACATGACAAGTCGGGGCTCCAGTCTTCGATCGTGATCCAGAGGACGTTGGGGCGGTCCGGCGTCGCCGCCGCTTCGTCCGCCGCCGAGGTGACGGTTCCTAGCGAAAGCAGAAAGACAGCACTCAGTAGCAGCAAAACGATGGAACGTTGGGGGGCGGTGTTTTTCATCGTGCAGGGGCTTTTCAAAAGTGGACTTGGAAGAGGAACAGCTGTGGGGGGCTTGCGGCTATCGGCTGACGCTGAAGACCTTTAAGTTGTCAAAATCGATGGTCGATCCGTTGACGGTCATGCCGATCTTTGTTTTGGTCGAATGGTCGATTCCAGGCGAACGAAGCTCGGCAATCTTCTTGCCATCGAGCGAAGCCTCTAGAGAATCGCCCTTGATGCGAACGCCCAATCGGTACCACTGACCAGGTTTCAGATTAACGGCAGCGGCGTTGGTCTTTTCGGCGAGCAGTTTGTCCAGCGACTTCTGTTGCTCGGGGGACAGGTTTTTGGATTGACGTTGTTTTCGGACCTCCAGATTCATGTTGCCCGTTTTGTCGTCCGTGACCGAGATCCTTTTGGGGGAAATCGAAACGCGACAGATATGTCCGGCGTGAACCGATTTTTCATTTTGATCGTCGAGCACAAAGTTGAATCGCGTGCCGCCGCTGAAACGAAAATCGAACTGCAGGTCGATGTCGTCAAACTTGATGTTTTTGCGAATCACCGCTCCGTGATCCGACTTGGTTTGCTTGCCGACCAACACGCCATCGACGATGTTCCATGCATCCTCGGTCCCTCGTGCCGAGGTGTAACCTTCACCGACGCTCTGACGATTGTCGAAGTCGTCCTCAAACACCGTCGCTCGGTCCTCGGTGGCGTGAAGGCTCGACGCCGTGGCGGTCAAAATCAGGACGCACCATGCAAGTTCAACGACGCGAGACGGAACGACACTCAGTCGTGGGAAGGTTTTGATCATGTCGATTTTTTTTCAGCAGGCGTGAAGGGATTGAGAGTGATTGGATGGGTGTGGCGTGATTGCACTCAGCGCGTTACTCGATTCGCAAAAACATCGGGTCGGTGCATATTTGCACGATCAAATCGGCAAACCGGCCACTGGATTGCTTGATCATGGAAAGTTCCTATTGCTGGTAGCGAAAGTCGCCAAGACTTTCGGTCATTCTTCTTGCAGCGTGGCACGTTGTTGGTGCCAACCCTAACGTCCGGCCTGGTAAATTTCTTTAATCGTTTCCGCGTTCAGTGCTGAGTGGAACAACATAAATTCGTCGATGCGGCCATCCAAATTGCGGATCGGTTCGTCGCCAGTTTGTCGCGGACGTAACCAGTTGCCGATTTCGGCGGTTCCAATGTGCAGCGGCTCGGCGACTGGTAAAACGTTCGAACCCGCTTGGATACCGTTGACGTAGTGGTCGACGGTCTTCTGCTTTGAGTTATAGACGGTCGCTAGGTGCATCCAGCGTCCCAAGGGGGCGAGTTCTTTCAGCGGCGCCGATGGGCTTCGCATCCGCCTGGATTCCTTGACCGTTTCTTGACCAATGCCGAGCTTTAGCACGCCTTCTTTGGCGATTTGCCAATGAGGCTGCCATGCGTCAAAGGAATCGGTCAGCAGCAGTGCTTGATTGACGCCTCGCAATTCGTCCAGCCGAACCCAGCACGCCATTGTCAAATTTGGCCAACGACCGGGGATCCGTACTCGCAATCGGTCGGCGGGATTGTAGAACCCAAGAGCCTTTTTCTGAGGCCAACGTCCCGTCAGTGTTTCACAACCGACCACGGTCGCATTAATAGGTTTTTTACTGGCAAGATCAACGACGGTGTTGCGTCCGTTGCCTTTTTCGCCGAACTCTTCAAAGTTGTAGTACACCAGTAAATCGGGACGGTTGGCAAATTCAGTGCTCCACGCCTGCCATCGTTCGAAGCGGTTGGCCACCGATTGGTCCATCGATTGTGCCGAGGGGAACCGATCGAGAGCAAACTCTGTCTCGCGAGTTGCGAACGACGGA
>CAXBHV010000025.1:0-15539 GCA_963974855.1 uncultured Rhodopirellula sp.
CCTCGTAGGGATCGACGTATCAAAGAATGTTTTGACTTGGGATGTACAGGCCGAAAACCAAGGGCAGCATCAATTTCGCGTAGAATCGACAGACGACTCTTCCTCAAAATCATTCGTTGTCGACGTAAAATGGGAGTCGTTTGAGTTTTCGATTGTTGACAGTGGAGCGTTTCTCAAAGAAGACATTGATCGAAGAGCCCGGCATGATCAATTCCGTGTTCCGCCAATCTCGGATCTCGCTGCGGACAATGAACTGATCGCGGTTTGGTACGCAAAAACTCTGATGTTGTTTGACTTTGAAACCGGAGAGACTGTATGGGCGAATCGCTTTGACGCAAATATTACGGACGTCTGCTTTGGCGAACAACATTTGTACGTCGATCTGGTCGTCAATTCAATCAACCGTACCAAGACGTCCAAAGTTTACGCCGTTTCGCGCGACGGTGCTTTCAGCCTGTCGGAAGTCAATCCGCTGAGTGGGGATTTCGGAAGTTCCGAGCTTGGAAAATTGGTGTTTATTAATGGCGTTGTTGTACGCACTGGAATCCTCAACGGCCGTGATCTGAAAACAACGCGGACAAATGCTTGTTTAGATAAGTCGCTCGAACCCTTTGCTGTCGATTCCATCGTCGAAGTTGTCAACGGCCACGTCAGCGGCCAAGGGTTTGAGTACGACCTGCCAGGCGGCGAGCCCGCATTGATGGTAGCGGTCGAAAGTCCACGCAATGCATTCGTACGGAAAGATCCTGGTATTTTGATCGCAGCGCTTGGGCCTGAATTCTTTCCTGTGTCGAGACGGCCACTCAGTGTCAAAGGATCCGAAATATGCGAGCGAAAAGATCTTGGTCTAATCTTTACGCCGGATCATGGTGTCAGCTCGAACCGAATGCCGACTACGAGGTTAATGATTCATCCAACGGATCTCACACGTGTGCCCAGGGGTATTCAGATTGCGGCAGTACCGCAAAGCCTTGCGCATGTCGCGGCAAATGAAACTCATGTCCTCTACTGTGTCGAAGACATTATTTACAAAATTCCGTTTTCTCAAATTGGCGTTCAGCCACGCCCTGCTGATTTGAGTATTGAGCACCGCCAATCCACTTTTCTTGCAGAACCCAAAGCTCCAACCGTTCTCAAATATAAAATCACGGGAGGAAAAGGCCCCTATGAATTTCGAGCCGCTTGCTGGTTAGGCGGAGAAAAGCCAGACACGATTCAACAACACGTGATTTCTTCCGAGGATGGCTTCGTCAAGCTTTCGATTCCAGCTGCGGAGCTCGCAACAGCGGCCACCGCATTCTTGCTCGATCGATCCAACGATGAGCTCCGTCGCAGTTATTCCCAAAAAGGAAACGGCGGTGATCAAGCAACGTTTGATGCTTCGCTTGCGAACTTCACTGCGTTACAAACTCCTTTGTTCGAAAAGTCGACCGGTCGATCACCCACGGGCCTACCGGTGCCGCTTCCGATAAGGATTCAAGTACTCGATAGCGAGGATGGTGAGACTTACCTTGGACACTACATTTTCTACGAGCTGACAAGACCCGAAATTGACAAAGCGTTTCACGCTGCGTCGAAGCGAAAATGAAGATGCTTTGCTATGCAATTCGGCGGAGTTCAATCGTGAAATCATCGTTGCTCAAAACCAAACTTCGATTTCTTGGCATCGACCGCGTGTCTTGCTTCGCGATGAGGCTTGTGACACTGCTGCTTTTATTAGCGTTTGGCGCAGACGCTCGCGTTGCCGCTGTTAATCCGTCAGTGCGGCACGATTTTGATGGGCCTGTGCAGCAATTGCTTGTTGCGGGAAACGGTCGGTATCTAATCGCCTCCGTTCCAACCACGAAGTCAATTGTACTGATTGACCTGACAAATCCGTCGAAAGTCTTGAAAATTGACACGACGACAACTCAGTTTGTGATCGCGGCCAATCGAAAGGAGCTTGTCGTTGCCGACACCCAGCTTTTTCGAGGATCACGTTACCAGTTGGAGGATCAAAAGCTGCTCGCTTCCAATCTTACGTTTTCGGGAGAAGTCAGATGGATAGGGATGGGGGCGTGCTCTAACGGACCATTGTGGGCATCCAGTAAGCAACGTGGGTTGCGAACGAGTATTGCGGACGTTTCGATCCTTAATCCCGAGACAATGCTGAAAGCCAAACATCTGGAACCAACTCGAGCGGATCCGAATGTCCCGGCAAAGCGCAATGATCGTAAGATGTTGCCGTTGACCGATGCAGTCGTTTCCGACGATGGCACCACCTATGTCGATACCTATCGCGAATTGCTGATTCAAATTCGCAATAAGGTCCCAAGTATTGATCTGCAAGATCGACCGCAAGGGGTACCGAGCTTTGACGGTGAAACACTGCTTAATCATTTTCCGCCGTATCCCGCCGGCAAAATTCCGCCGGTCACACAGTTGAGCAAAAAGCGACTCATTCGCGGTCGATGCTCAACATTGTTTGCCGCGGTGGATGAAGTACAAGACGGCGTTTTAGTGACCGCGTATGACCTCAGTGACTTCGAGGCGAATCGAGGACTCTCTGAGGCACTGGGATCGGTGCGTCTTTCGCTGTCCCCGCAGTCGCCTAGCGAGCCTCACGGTTCCAACGCCGAAGAATCTGCCCAAGGCAACGATCCGGTCATGGAGTTTGTGCCGGAATACGGAGTCATTGCTCGATTGGAAAAAGACTCGACCCAGTTGGCCCTTTACACAATTTCCTTGGATGCCCATTGGGACCAGTCAGTAGGCGTCAGCGCTATTCCCAAAACTAGCTACTGTGCGACTTCGCCTGGGGTGCAACTGGAGTACCAGATCCCAATTCCGGTAGGGTGCCGTGTCGACCAATTTCGACTGATACTTGGTCCCGATGGAATGTGGGTGAATGAGAAGGGTCAACTAATTTGGAGTGTTCCCAAGAAGCCGGCGAGTCAGGAGAGTGAAGCCTTTGTTCAAATCGTATCGGATGACGGAACGACGCAACCCCATCGTGTGTTGTTAACAATTGGCACCGCTGTGGCTGTAGATGAACGGGGCCGCCCCAAGGATGCCGTATTGCCAATGCCCTTGAAGCATTACGCCGACATGGTTGCCGATAAGCCGAACAAGCTAGCCGCAGAGATCGACGCGAATCAGGTGATACGATTGCCAAGCAAAGTGCACAGGGCGGTTGCATCACTCGGTGGCAACCATTTAATTCTAGAAATGCTGGGGATCGAATCGCTTTGTGTCTTTGATGTAAAGTCCGGAACCATCCTCGGCTATCTGTCAAACCGAGCCACCACATTCGCAATCACCTCCAACAGTATCCTGCTGCTGTATCGAGATCCTAACCTAGTCGAAGCTTGGGCAATTCCTGAACTGATACAAACGGATCGAGTGTTACTTACAAACAACATGCCTGGAGCATTCACGCTTCAAATCAAGAAATACGGAAACGTAATACGGATCCGCCAATTCGTCCCTTCGATCGACGTCAATGACATCAACGTCGAAACACATTTGGGCCATGTCAACTTAAAGAATTTCATCAACTACACCCTCTACCGAGGCGGAAAGCTTGATCTGCCCACTCGTGAGGAGATTTTCAAGTTGAATATTCTCGGGCATGTTTTAATGGAGGGCGAATGGCGTGCTTTTGTCACAGCACTGAAAGATGATGCCGCGACCGACGACATGCTCCGTCTCAATCGACCTGTTCCGACGATTAAATTCGAGCAGCCAATCTCTCAACTGCTTAGCGACGAAGGCATCAAGCGTTTGATTGCGGTTAACTCTGCGACAGGTGAGCAAATTGGCATCATTAGCGGGGTGTTTGATGTCGTTGGTCCAAGTCAACCGAGCGTCTGGGGGCTAATCGACCAAGGATACCTTGTTCAACTTGATTCGACTCGTGCAATGCTACTTCGTAAGCCGGTTACATTCCCGAAACCATTGACGAATTAATGAAGTCTCGCACTCACGGCAGAATAACAATGCGTTTTAATCATTTTGGCGTTCGACAAATGTTGATTTGGCAAGCGTTTGTTTGCTTTTGTTGGAGCCACACGTGTGAATCACAAGTCATCAAACCGGAAGCATTAAAATCCGCGAAATATGCGGAGCAATTGAAGTACATCGAAGTGCCCGGATCTCTCAAGGGTATGTATCGCGACGGAAAAGAATACTTGTTTTACGGGTGCGAAGGGGACCGCGTTTCCTTGCATCGCCCGGATGTGAACGAGGCAACCGGCCTGAAAGAGTTCAGCTTTCAAGTCAAGGATCATCAGATCACCCATGTGATCGTCAAGCGTCTGTCCGGTCAAGGTTCGCTGTGCGATGGTTTGCGTATCTTTGTGATCGGTGCAGAACGAATCAGCATTCGCGATATTGGAGGAAGGGAGCTAAAGTCAATTGAGACACAGGCATCCGCTGCCACAGCATTTCTGCTGATGACAGCGGACCCAACCGATACGAACATTTACTACTACGCTCAATACGATCGCAGCAAAGGGTTCTGGAAAGTTGACCTGTCATCGGAGGACAAGCCGCTACGATGCAAAATCCCAACGTTCGAGCGTCACCAGAACCCCAATGTGTATGAGACAAAAGAAACATTTAGGATGATGTGGACAGAAACAGGCGAACCCGATCTCCGTTCACAAATTTTGTCTTCGCGTACCGAGAAGTTTTTTTCAAAGGCCTTGGAACTGCGATCTTGCTTTTTCGAAAGCTTCGCCATCATGCCCAATACAGACTTGGCCGCCATTTTCCAGGACACTGAATCGCTAGCGTTTATCTCGCTGTCTGAAAAGAAACTGCTTAGAAAAATCGACGCTACCCCAATCTTTGGAAGCAACAAGGACCGTGGTTGGATCTATGCGGATCCCGCGAACGATCAATTTATTCTGGTCAGTTCGACAGGTATCATGTTCATCCCCTATCCGCCCTATAAGGTCACTCCAAATCGACCATTGGCCGTTAGCGGCAAATTCCCAGATGCGATCCAGGCGGGGCAAACGATCACCGTCCCGCTGAAACAGTTTAAGGCTGGTGACCAGTTTCAAATTGCCGGGCAACCGGAGGGAATGCAATTGAAAGGCAACACAATTCAATACACACCACTGCCAACTGCAGTCGGTGACTATGAAGTGAGGCTCACATGCACCCGCGACGAAGTTCAGGTCGTCTACCCCTGGTCGTTCACAGTGCTTCCAAGAAATGTGGAACTTCAATTTGCCCTCGGCCCGATCGGCGTAACCCCCGATGGTGCCTACGCCGTTTGTGCTACCGACCCGATTGATCAAGATGATCAAGTGTTTTATCAAAGACTGACGACCATCGATTTGCGTACCAATCGGCAGGTTGCAGATGTCCAAGCGGCATCGCCGCTTTCCAGACTCGATGTAACGAGTGGCTTTTTGTTTGGTGTATCAGGCGATGCCGTCCATCGTTATTCGCTGCCCAAATTGACACTCGACAAAAAAAGTGAAGCGATTTTAGAAGATCCGGTAGAAAAAATTCGCTTGCTCGGAAATAAACGCATCGAGCTTTCGTTTCAAAACAACCCAAAACAATGGTTCGATCAAGAATCGCTCGTCCCGATTCCTGCGTTTGGTGACCGAAGCGATTTTCAAAGTTCGCAGACCTCGTTCGGTTTTATCGAATCGGGAATGTTGTTGGACAATGATACCGCTCGGCCGAAACTTCTGATTCGGTCCGATGCTCTCGCCGGTCATGACCATGACTTTGGTGATGCTGGTTATGCCGAGGACCGATGGCACCCTTTCTATCCCGCAGCGAAGGCGGCCTATCATGCCGGCTACCCGGCTTACGCGATCCCGGCACTTTCAATACCTGACGCCACGCCTCTAATTCGGATAGGAAAGACGCAAGACATGGTGTGTCTACAAACCATCGATCCGGCTGACGGCACTCTGCTCGGAAGTTATCCGATCATTGCGGTCAAAGATGTTGGCGAAACGGAGTTTGGACCGGTTCGAACGGGGACTGGAATCGCGGTCGTTAATCACGGAAATAGTCTTTACAGCTTCCACTTACCAGAACTGAATCCGAATAACAAACCATTTTACATCGAACCGATCCAAAGCCAGTTCCTGGTCGATGAGGGCGTTGTCTCGCTACAGTACAAGGCCGTCGACGCCATCGAGTTCACGCTCACATCGCCCGCGATCGAAAGTCTGTCAAAACCGCAAAAAAATGATTCCGGCGTGTTCGAAGTCGAGTTGTCGTTCACTTCCAAGCCACTGTGGCGAGCGGGGCTAGCCGATCTCGATGCAATTCAAAAGAACTCCGAACTCACTGCGTCACAACGATTAAGCAGCATCTTCAAGCACCAGAAAACGCTTGCCAAAGCTTGGTTTGGCGAAGACCTTCGTCGCTTCCTGTTGCCCATAGCGTTTCACGTCGAAGCGGTGAACAGTCAAGGTGAAACGGCAGTTCTTGAGCACCGACTACTACTCAAAGCCGATCCGAAACGTACCCTCGAAATCTTACGCTACTTCGAATCGTCAGCTAAATAGCACTACGGATTCGAGACATTTCCCGCGTCGACCATGGAGAGCCAAACCACAAACTCATCGAGTATCAGTAGCCGGAGCGGATCCGTTGGATGCGGTTTAAACGTACGGAAGAATTCAGGTAGGGGGCCTTTGAATCGCTTGCCCACCTTTTCGCTCATATGTCTCATCTCAAGTATGGTTTTTTTAACCTGGGAATGCGGATCAAGATGAGTCGAATAGATAAAACCCTGCGGCGCGTAGTTTACGCCAACTGGCAATTCCGACGTCAAGGCGATCGTGGCTCTGAATCCTCTCTCAGTGCGTTTCAATAGGCCTTTGGTAAACGTTTCGACTTTGTCTGCCGTCATCCGTTCAGAAACCACCCCAGTGTTGGGATCATAAAACACTGCCTCCTCTTGGCGGGCTAAGACGATAAAGTTATGCGACGGGTGCGCGTGCAACTGGGACGAACTTGCAGACAGCGGGATTTTCCAGAGTGGCTTCAACGTCTTGTATTCAATCATCACTAAATGCGTCGGAGAAAGATACATGATCCCCTTCTGCGACAACAAAAAGTGATTGGGATGAACCTCCCAGTCCGGGACGGCGAGACGCTTGATTTCCTGCTTCGTAGTTGCGTCAACGCAAATGAGATGTCTTTCAGTGCGATTGATCACGTAAAAATGTTCACCGTCCGGATCCCAGTCATACCAATCCGCGATGATGATGAACGCATCAAATCCCTCTGGCTTTGTCCGATAAGTTCGCCGTGCCTTTACACCCATCTCTGCAAGGGTCGCGACGTTTAACGGCGTTTTCGATTCAACGGTGGCGTACAATGGAACGGCGTTTTTCCCGCCATTTTCAACCAACATACTTTTAGACTCGCCCGTCGGACCTCTATCCTCCAGACGATCCTCTTTCGCTTTGAGTGATGCCAAGGATGGTTGCAGCCAATAGAAACCAGTCAACGAGCGAACAAAGGATCCTTTTCCGTTGCTCGCCACTCGGATCGAGATTGCGGGCGCTACGTTTGGCGGAAGATCAAACACAACTTCGGTTCGGTGGGTAGCGTCAAAAACACGAACAAACATGGGCGAATATGTATACATCCCAGCTCGAGCCGCTAAGTAGAAGGTATTGGTAGCGGTATTCATTCCGAGCGAAAGAGGTGGCTGCAAGTTCTCGATCACGGGATGTTCGATCGAGGGCATCTCCTCAACGCTAGTCAGCAAAACGTTTTTCACGTCGTTGCGAAAGAATAACGCGTTGCTGCCATCCTCCGAGTATGCAAGTCTCCCGTTTCCTACAGAGACCTTGGTTTGAGGCGAATAACAACATTCAATTAGCGATGAAATGCGTTCTCGCACCAATTGGAGATTATCGGCGTTAACACCGCGGAGACAGACAAACCCTTTTGCCGCCATGTGTTGACTGTACTTAAACTTCCAAGGCATTTGCTCATCAAGACTGCCAATTAATTCCCAATGCTTTGTATTGATGGCCGTCGTCTGTTTCAGATGGGGTTCACTTAACAAGACGACGGGCGACTGTTGATGCCCCGCTATCGCATTTGCAGATGTGATGGCAGTTGCCTGCACTGCGAGAGTGGATTCATCGAGCAAGAACAGCGTGTTGCGAGGGGCATTATGACCTTCAGGCTCGTGCCCCATATCAATCCACGGTGATCGCGATGACGAATTCCGCAGCGCAATGCCTAGGACGACAATTCCTTGCTGGCACGACTGGACTTCGGATGTTTCGGGAAGCTGGACCGCCGCATCGATCAACCAGCTGTCTAGATTGATGCGAAATAGTTGAGACTTGTTATTCAAAATGAATGCGGCATTGCCTTCCTTAGACCAAAGGATCGGTTGCGTGTCGAATTGTGCCGCACTTTTGATGCCACCAAACTCCTGGAGAGTCAGTCGATCGCACCCCTCCCAGCGTTCGATGTCGGTAATTACCTGCCGATCCTCCTCGGCAATTTCTACCGTTGTAATGGTTGTGCCAGGTACTGCGGGACGAAGCGGGAAACCACGTCCTGGCGAAAAGGTGGCGAGTATCTGATTTTCTTCTTCTTCGGCCACGCCGGGCGGAAGGTAATACGCATCGTGATTTCCCGACTGAAACGTAAATCGCACTTTGGAAAACTCGCTGATCGCAAGCTCTGGTTTCGACGGATCAAATGTAATGTCCTCCGTCGCTAGATCGACTGCTGATGGTTTGGCGTGGGGGCGTCTTTGAGTCTGCGTCGCCTTATCCATACTGCCTGCAATCTGCTGCGAGCTCGTCTCTCTATCCGTCGAACGCGGCGGTTCGGGCTGCGTGTTTTTGTTCGAATCAATGTCTCCCCTCTCCAAAGCTGGCAGCGACGTGCGAGCGAGCAACGCTTCTCGCAACGTTTTGTTTGGAAGATCGACAAGGTACTGGTGCTCCAGAACAGCGACGTCGCCACTTTTGGACGTTGCCTTCACCGTAGCCAATATTGCTGTGGGTATACCTTCAGGCGATTGCCCCGTGTACTCGCGATACTCACTGGCGCCGGTACCGAGATAGTCAATAAAATCACGATCCGAAAGAAAAGTGGATCCCTCGCTGACTAACTTCCCCAAAAAGGTTGGTAGCAAACTTTCCTCCGAACTTGGCAACTGAATATCAAATACTCCGGTTCCAGATTCAGCATGAAAGAACGGTTCGGTATTGCGATGTCGAGCTCGCAACTCAATTGTGTAATTCGCCGCCGTGCTCGCCGCATAACGAACCGTTGTTGGTTCACGTGCGTTTAGCGAAAGCGAAGTCTGAACAGGTTCGATTCGAAACTCGCTTTTACGACCTTTCTTGTCCGTCGCTACAGACGACCAATTCAAACGACGCTGGACGACTGAGACCGAAGACGGAATATCGGATTCAGAAGACACAAGACTCGAGACGGCATCTGGAAGCGAAGCAATAGGCCAACGGTTTCGATTGAGGGATACAAGCAGTTGCGGTTTGTCCAATTCTTGATTCCAAACCGCGTTCTCCCAAATCCAACCGCCCTCGAAACGATGCCTTTCAACTTTCGCAATCACAGGCAGCGTTTGTAAATCAGGAAGACGAAATCGATGTACGCCGTCGATCACTACATATTTTTTCGCGACGATCTCTAATGTCTTACCCACAGCGACCACATTACCGAACGCTTCGGGATCCAATGTCACCGAATTGAACGTTGCGAGCGAAAGCTCTTTTGGCGAATGATCGCGGTCGCCATAGTCCGATGGCTTGACCATCACCGCACATAAGGTGTTGTCGTCAATCGCGGCCTCCAGAATAGGGCTAGCGGTCGTCGAGACACATTTGACCGTCCGTGTTTCGATATCTAAAACCGCAATCTGATAAGGTGGTCCGCAGGCAGCCTCGAAATTATACAAATCCTTCATTGCGCCTCCCCAAACAAACGCCGTCTTGTCATCGGGTGACACGACAACGCCCACCGGATGAAAGCCAAGCGACTCGGTGCCCGATTTGCCGGAAGGACGCGACGCTGGCGGTGCAGATTGAATTGTTGCCGACGCCTTGGACATGGCCTGCGATATGGCTTCCTCCGCCGTCATCAGTCGACTATTTTGCGTCGAGTCAGTAGACGCTGAGGCGGCTGCCTGATTCTCGGTGCGATGATGCACGTCGCTACTCGATGCTGAATCGGTGACGCCGGATGGCATTGGTGCAGCAGAATTTACCGGCGATTGGACTTGATCGGTTTCAGTCACAACCTCTGCAAAGCTGGACTCATCGGGCCAGGCAAGTAGCAATGCACCCCCAATGACAAGCGACATTAGCAGCGTGCCGCCAACGAACGATGCAATAAAGATCGGACTCAATAGCACTTGGCCCACAGTTATGGGGTTGCCGGCCAAACCGGAATCGTCGTCTTTTGATTGGTTGCCAACACGGAGATTACGAACCGATTCAGGCTGAGGCGTACTGACGACGATCGCAGGAAATCCGGTCGGTGTCGGCGTGTTAGGGATCACCGCCTCGGGCAAGTCGAGATCGTCAAATAGAGATTGATTTACGTCATCCGCTGACGAAATATCGAGAGAGCCAGGAACAACAAACGGACACTCACAAACAGGACAACTTACCTGCTTGGCAGCCAGCTCGTCCTTAACATTGAGCGGATGTCCGTTTGGACAGTGACAGGCGATCGACATGAATACTTTTACCTTGGAACCACGGTGACAACCGCCACAAAATATCAGTGAATTTCGTAAATCAAACTATTACCCGCTAAGTTACAAGCATTCGCTACAAATTGCGAAACCGACACTTTAACAGTCGCTTCGTCTGTCCGCAACTAAATGCGAACCAAGTCCGCGCTGGTCCTCAGTCGCCACGCAAGACAATCGGTTCGTGGCGTTTCAATTGCAGCTGGATGCCGCGGCACCCCGAAACGCCTGCCTATTTCATGTACCAACGCTGTCCACTCTTGATCCAAACGATGTCTCCTTTCGGATGTGGAAAACGCACTGTATTTACAGCCTCCAGATAAGTGCCTTTCGAGAAGTCCATCACCTCGAAAGTTTCGATAAGCCTTGGCTTATAAAAAGTGTCGAACATCAGCACTGATTGATGGAGATCATCTGGAAATTCCTGGAGTTGCGACCGCATTTCATCGCTTGTTATAAGCAAAAACACCTCAGCGTGTTTACGAGCCGCAATCAAGCTTTGCGTTTTTGCAACTACCGCCAAAATTTCAGCTTGGACCGTCGCAGGAACATTTCCAGGCGACGGTATCGTGAGCAGTTCGGGAATTCCAATGAGTCGATGCAGCTCCAAGATTCGCTTTTCTGAAGATCCAAACGCCTCAACGATTATCACACGATTTTCGTCGTAAATCATTTGGTACACGTTGTAATTGCTTGGCGCAGAAAGATAGAATTGAAAACGAGTCTGGGCGTCGTCAAGCGGTTGAATCTCGGTCGCCACGAGACTCCTGCGCGAATTCGTTCTAAACCGCTCAATTTCTGTAAGTCGTTTTGCCTCCGTGCTCGTTTTAGCATCGACGTAGAGATTCGGCAGCACGGAAACCCTAAGATTCCCCGACGTATGTGAACCGCGGGGGCTTCCTCGGAATACGATTGGCTCTGTCGATTCGACCGACCAATAATACTTGCGATTATCTTCTTTAAGATCCATTCGCAGAAACGGAAACAGCACACATGGCTGACCCTCGGGTGCGATCACCTCGATCCAATCCGTATTTACAAGCTTCGCAGCGAGTTTCGCATACTCGGCTTCAGATAAGTTCGGGTACTTCGTTTGCGGCGGGTCTTCGTATAGATCCATTGAATGCCCCGTCGGAAAGGACTTAAAGACTGGCGGGTTGGATTTGACGACCACCTTTGTTAAGGGCTCTGGATCGACAGCATCAGTAATCCTGGTTTCGGTGGATTCAGCCGGTTGTATGTTACCCGCCGTACTTAAAAACATCGGACGAAGTACAAAATAAAGCATCACCGAACAGAAAAACCCGAACAAACCACCGGCAACCAGCCCTGCACTGATGAGTATCTTTCGATCGATTTCAGGGGGCAGCCGATTTGAATTTCCTTGGGCGTCACCATGGTTTTGCGATGTCGTCCTCGGTGGCGTTTCCGATGCCTGGCCTGCGAATTGAAACGCGTCGGGTGGCGAAATATTCCCCGTGGAAAACGGCTTATTATGCTGGCTTAGATCGACGCCAAAGTCAAAACTCGGATCATCGACCGATGGCGATTGTGACGCTGCGACATCATCAGGATTGCCGAACGTTGCTGGGTCTGACGATTCGATACCCTGCAAGTCGTCCGCTGATGCCTTCGTCGAAGCAACATCAAATCGAACACCACATTTTGGACACTGTATGTTGCGACCTGCTGCATCATCTTTCAGTCGCAACCGCTCGTTGCACCCAGGACAAAATATCTGCAAAGCCATGTCTTAATGTCTAAAATCGCGTAAATAATCGGTCAGAAATGCACACTCTCAGCATTGCTGGCAGCCAAGTATAACCCAACGCTTCAAATGTCGCTTTCCCACCGTCAATCATAAAATGATTTGAACGAATAACCTGTTTGACGGCTCTGATTTACCCACCGCACCATTTCCATTTGCAACATCAACGAATTAAACCAGTGGGGAATGAGGTCTGGTTATTTAAGCCTATAGAATACAAGTCGAATTTCACGGCAAGCCAGAATCGCGTAACTGCTCCAAACGTTTACACCGCGCTCACTGGATCAGCTAAAATTTGTTCGTATATGCCAAGCTGTCTGAAACTTTAAGAGATTTTTGCCAGCTAAGAGGTTAGCTGTAACATCGCATCCGTACGTACCTGAGCCGACGGCGTTTGCCGCGGGCATTTCCAACGCGGATTTCACGTTGCCCGCGACGATCGTCTTCGGCGCAAGAATCGACGCAATTTAAGGTTTCCAGGCAAATAATCGGGTTCCCAGGCAAGCAGGCTGGGAACCAGCAGGGCAGAAAGACACTCGTTCCCAGGCTCCCGCCTGGGGACGCACTGCACAAGAGGCTCCCGCCTCAACAGATTCAATATGCGGTGATTAATGTCGGTTACAATGAATACGAGCAGACGATCGGACGCCAAGCATTCACCCATGAAATTTCTCATGAACGGTTTGGACCGCACAGCATTATTGCAGTTTCTCGTGGCAGGCTTAACGTTGAGATTGGCTCCGTATTTCCCCGTGCCGTTAATCGCAAAAGTCGCTCGCATACTAATGCGGAAAAGTGATACTCGAGACAATGAAGATTTGGTTCATTTCCGATACCCATAACGAGCATCTGGGACTGACCGTTCCCGAGGTGGACTTGGTGATCCATTGCGGCGATGAGTCGACCAATGGGAATCCGTCGATGAACGAACCGGAGGCAAGACGGTTCTTCGACTGGTATTCGGGCTTGAACATCGCGACCAAGGTATTCGTGCCAGGCAATCATTCGACCGCATTTGCACAAGGACTGATCCACGCGGATGACTATCCAAACATTCAATTCTTAATTCATGAATCGATGCAGTGCAACGGAGTCAAACTATTCGGTTCGCCCTACACGCCTCGATTTCACGATTGGGCCTACATGAAGAAGCGAAGTCAGCTGGATCTCGTTTGGCAATCAGTTCCCGATGACGTCGATATCCTAATCACGCACGGCCCGCCCAAGGGAGTCTTGGATCTTACGCACGACATGGAAACGAAAGCACTGATCCAAGTCGGTTGCATGGCCTTGCGTCATCACGTTGAAAACCGGATCAAACCCAAGATTCACGCCTTCGGTCACTTGCACGACGAACGGGGTATCAGTAACTACGGCATCTTTACCCGCGGTGCGACGCAATTTATCAACTGTTCGTGTTGTAATCTTGCCGCGATACTGAAGAACAACGGATTCGTCATCGAGATTTGATTGAAATAGAAACGCCTACGACGGATCACTCCGCCGCGGACGTTTCGCTTATTGCGCACTAGGCGACGACTCGCGTCACCACGCCCGAGCCGACAGTCTTGCCCCCTTCGCGGATGGCAAAGTGGTCGCCGTCGCTAATCGCGATCAGTTGCTTCAGTGCGATGCTAAGACGAACACCTTTCCCGCCCTCGCCATCGATAGACGAGTTGGATGTTGATGTTGATGTTGTGAATGCCGTGAACACGTTCATCTCAGAATCCAGTGATAGTGGTTTGAAACACAGACACGCATCCATGATCTGGGTTCGCGACGAATTCTGCGAAACTTTCACGCATTACGTTGCTCTTCTGCACTTGCTGCTCTGCCTGAGTCTTGGAACAAGCAGTAACCTACAACCTTGAGAGAACCGTGATGAGAAAACTGGCAACGATTCGGACCGTTCAACAGACGAGGTCGATCCAGGGTGCGGACTTGATCGAATTGTCATTCGTCGATGGCTGGAAATGCGTCACGAAGAAGGGCGAATTTGCGGTAGGTGCTCCAGCGATTTACTGCGAAATCGACTCGTTCCTGCCCGTCAGAGAAGAATTCGAATTCTTGCGAAAGTCATCGTTGAAAACAATGGATGATCGCGAGGGTTTCCGACTGCGAACCGTGAAGCTGCGGGGACAGATTTCCCAGGGCCTTTTGCTTCGTTCCGCAATTCTCGGCCAACCTTGGCGAAGATGTCACTGATGAACTCGGGATCGTCAGATACGAGCCGCCCATTCCGGCGTGCTTGGGCGGCAAGGTATTGGGGCCGTTTCCTTCGTTCATTTCCAAAACGGATGAGGAACACATTCACCACGCTGCCTGTTGATCGGTAAGCGTTCCCCCGTGATGTTGCCAACACCCGCGTATCATACCGATGAGAACCCCACTTGGGATCATGAGAGCTGATATGATGTTCGGGAACTCATTCGATTCCTTGACGCGGGATGATCATGTTGGAATTCAAAACGCTTCAAACGGCCGTTCTTGCCAAAGATTCTGCCGCCGTGGTTCAGACGCTGTCGTGTTGCAGCGAGGCGGAACGCCAAACGGCGAGAGAACCGCTTGCCATCTTGCTGTTCGCCTTGGGAATCGATTCGCTGTTTGTTCAGCTGCTCGAAGCCAACGTCACACCGGACGACCCGCGGATCGAACAAAAGCGTCAGTCCGACGGCATCCGCCCGATGTCAGCGCGAGAACGCAACTATGATCACAAACTTCATTACATGGCTTGGCTTGCCAGCTACGGTGTCGCTCCGGAATCGTCGTTCCGGCGGTTTGTTTGCACCCCCGACTACGAATCCGAGTCGGCACAGATCATGGCAGATCGCCGGCCTGACTGGTTTGACGCTTGGATCGATCGACTCACTGAAATCGACGAAGAAGGTGCTTCCGCAGGACTGACCGCTGGTTTCTGGTGCCGTCTGTATCAACACGGCCTGATTCAAACAGTGAAGCAAGACTGGATTCAACACGTTTTCATTCACCAGCTTCCGGATGCGTTTCAGAATGCTCGCGAGGCGACGCAAACCGTGTTGCAGGACGTCGAGGCAG
>CAXBHV010000026.1:0-15394 GCA_963974855.1 uncultured Rhodopirellula sp.
CAAGTAGCTTCGTGACTCGGTTTGCTGCAAGCCCAACCGGTCCGCCAACCACCCGATTCGGTCGCGGGCTTGCTGGACATCCGACTCGGTTTCCGCGATCAGCTCGATTTCGGCGAATCGGCCAACCTGGTCGACGTCATCCAGGACCACTGCAAAACCGAGCAAATCGCATGACGCTGACTCACCTGAGGAGGGTGCAGGCGCGAACACTCGGCGAGATTTGCAGACTTCGGCGACCCGGCGAAACCCAAGCAATTGCAGCAGCTGTTCGGTTTTATCACCGTCGGCGTCACCGGGCCCTAATTCCCACTCTAATTCACGCCGAGCCTTTACCGCCCCTGGCAACTTCGCTCCCTTGTACGTAATCAGCGGCGTTCCATTGATTCGCCGCACCCGCAAGGCCTCTTTCGATTCAGCAAAATCGCGACACGGATGATTGTAATAGGTGTCCCGGTGGGCCTGAGTTTCGCCGGCCTGAAACCCCTCCTTCAGCAACTTCGCTTCGATCGCAATCGAGTCGTCCAAATAATACTTTTGCTCAACTTCAAACATGACGGCTGTTACTGCGAGAGTGTGTGAGAGTGTGTGTGGCAGAGCGAGGAGGTAACGAGGCTGCCACGCGACTTAGTCGATGACGGGCCGGAAACCTATCCCACTTGGTGCCGGTGGCAACGGCTTCGCAACCCGGCTCAGTGGTGCTGGCGTCCCTTCACTGGTTACCCAAACGTCACCGTTGTGATCCATACAAAGGGCTTCGATCTGTCTCAAACGAGGCAGATCGCTGGCTTCGGCGACCTGTTTTGTTTGTTCGGCAACCGGCATGTCGCGTGGTGAGCAGCGGAAGCAAAAAGCTTGAAAGTAGTTAGCAATCCACAAGTCACCCGTGCGAGGATCAATATCAGCAGCCGAAACCATCGGCAGCGCCAGCACGCCTTCGACTTTTGCCACCACTCGTACCGTTGCGGGGACCGTTGCCGCTGCGGGGACCGACGGGACCGACTGCGAGCGGAGAGCTTCCAGTCGTCCCACCAGATCAGACAACTCTACAGAGTAGACATTCACATACGGGATCGCGGATTTGGCAACCATCAAGATTTTTCCGCGGGTGGTATCAACCGCAATCGCTTCGCAATCGCGGGCTCCATCAGGGTAGGTGAGCTGTACCGTGAGATAACTTTTTATTTTTGTCACACGTGTCGGGTCGGGTTCGTCGAACAAATACAAAAAACAGGCATCGCGTTTGCGGTCGTTGTCTCCGCAATCTGCTACCAGCAAATACTTTCGATCCCCCAGTTCAAATGAGGCCATGTCTTCCCAATCCAGCGATGATGCGGCAACCAATTCAAAGGCGAATAACCGTGCGGTATCGCCCGAATCGTTATGGGACCAAAAGTGACCAGACTGCCGATGTGAGGCGGCCAAACCACTGCTCTCGCTTAATTGGGGCTCCTGAAGATAGATTGGGGGGGCATTGGCGGTTGGGCCCGTAATTTGCCCATTTAAATCCTGGGCGGATGCCCAATGAACCGTCGCTGTACTCGATAATAGAGTGAACGAGAAGAGAGCGAACGAGATCGCAAGATGAAAAGCTCGCAGGTGACACATTTGATTCATTGCTTTTTGATAAACGACCTTTAGCGTGCAACAACATTTCGACACAACTGATATGAACGAAGACCCCGTACAACCCCGAGCGTCCCGGTCGTGGTGGCCGCTGCTGGTTTTAATCTTAGCGTTTGGGCTATTCGCTGTCAGTCGAAATCAACCCTCCGGCGATTCCCAGGACAGCGTTGCGATCGGCAAGTCCGCTCCGCAATTGGAATTGGTTCGGCTTTCCCAAGACCCTTCGGAAATGTCGATCGAAGGCTTACCCGAGGGCAAAGTGACGTTGATCCATCTGTGGGGAACTTGGTGCGGTCCCTGCACGATGGAGTATCCTCATTTGTCGGAGATGGTCCAAGAATTCAGTTCCAACAATAATTTTGCATTCATTTCCATTTCGTGCGAAGCCGGGTCGTCCGAAACCATCGAACGGTTAGCACAACGAACTCAAAACTTTCTCGATTCGATCGACGCTGATACCGATGTGTTCGCCGATCCGCGTGGCATGTCGCGTGAGAACGTCGCCAAGTTGCTCGGTAAACCGCATATGTATTTTCCGACTTCGGTGCTGGTGGACCAGCAAGGCACGATCCGCGGAGTGTGGGAAGGTTTTTCGCCTAATGGCGTGGATCAGATGAAAGCCAAAATCGAGGAATTGTTGTAGGCGACGACGGTGACGCTCGTTATCTATTCTTTGTTCCCCGAAAGCTTTTTGTTCCCCGAAAGCAATGTTTGCTTTAGCGTCTTCGCGGCTTGCACCGGATCCTCGGCATCGCGAATCGCGCCGGTGACAGCGATCCGGTCACAACCGGTTGCCATCACTTCGCTGACGTTGCTTTGATCGATGCCTCCGATCGCAAACGCGGGTACCGAGATCGACTGTGTGACTTGTTCCAAAAACGCAGGCCCCACGTAAGCATCAAACTGCTTGGTACGTCCCGCGAAAATGGGGCCGCATCCGATGTAGTCGGCACCGTCATCGACCGCTTCTTTTGCTTGATCGATCGAGTGAGTAGAAATCCCTAGCAAGCGGCGATCTCCGATGATGGCACGGGCGGCGGCCGCGGGCAGTTCTTCTTGTCCGACATGAACGCCATCCGCATTGGAGGCGACAGCAATATCGGCGCGATCATTGACAATGAATAACCGCCCGTGCTTTCGCGCGACCGCCGCGCCAACACACGCACGGTGATAGAGCGTGCGGTCGTCGAGCGAATGGTCACGAAGCTGGAAAACATCCACGCCAGCCTCCGCGAGCCGCTGGATCGAAGCGACGAACTGTGGCTCGGATTCACCGCCATCGATCAGCAAATACAGTTTCGCTGCGGCCAGCTGAGCGGTACGCTGGTTCGTGAATGCCAATAGCTCCAACGACGAACACGCTTGGTAGGCCCGATAGCGGATCTGTTCCACATTGGCAGCAAAATTGGCGTCAATCGTTTTGCCATACTCTTCGATCACACGCAGCGATTGAGCGATGCGGGCAGCGGCAGCCGCGATCACTTTTTGTGGCGACGACCGCTCGTATTCGGCCGATTCACGAATCTCGGTCCCCACGTCGCCCGGCGTATCACGAGCTTCGATCAATCGCTGACGATCGATATTTTGGTCCACCGTAGTGGTCAAATCGTGGCGAAGCGATTTAAAGCTGCCGCTGATTGCAGCATCGTCCAAGGCGAACCGGGCATACTCTTCCAAGGTGCGAAGCCCCTCAGTCGCTCGATTTATCGAGGCATCCAGAATACGATAGGTCGCTTGACCTGCTAGGATTGGCATCAGTTTAAATCGTCAACGGGAAAGAGTTAGGAATAAAAACGTGAAGACATCCACAGCTTTTGTAAGCATCGTTGCTTCGGTATTGATGACCACGATCGCATTTTCGCCGTTGGCGACTCTAGCGACCGCAGATGACGTGGGTAAAGCCAGCCCAAAGAAAACGCAAACAAAACCAACTCCGAATCGTAATGCAAAGCCCAAAAAGGTGAACCCGGCATTCCAGCCTCCCGTAGCCGTGCAGGGACTTCCCAATGTGCTGCTGATCGGAGATTCGATCTCGATTGGTTACATGGTAGATGTCCGCAAGCAGCTTGAGGGCGTGGCGAATGTCTATCGCCCGGCGACCAACTGCGGGCCCACGACTCGCGGGCTGGAGTCAATTGACGCTTGGATCGGCGATCGCAAATGGGATGTCATTCACTTCAATTTCGGGCTGCACGATTTGAAGTTCATGGGTCCATCGGGAAAAAATTTGGCGGATCCCAACGCGGCGACAAGCCACCGCCAAGTTCCAATCGATCAATATGCAGACAATTTGAGAAAGATTGCGGAGCGGCTCAAGGCGACCGGCGCGACGGTGATTTGGCGAGAAACCACGCCGGTTCCCGAGGGAGCTGCCGGACGTATCCCGGACGACGCAAAGCGTTACAATGATGCCGCCGCCAAGGTGATGGCCGAAGTGGGTGGGATCCAGATCGACCCGATGTACGACTTTGCAACCGAGCATGCCGATTTACAATTGAAGGCGAACGTCCATTACACCCCAGCGGGATCGAAGAAGTTAGCCGAGCAAGTGGCGAAGTCGGTACGAAGTGCATTAGAAAAAAAGTAGTTCGTTCCCCCTTCCCACGTCGCCAGCGTGCCTGCAAAATTTCACTTCAGGACGATTACGGTTCTGAAGTCATTCCCATTTGAAACACCCCACATTCAAAACGCCCCACTTACAAAATGCCCTCGTAGCTCAGCTGGATAGAGCAGCTCATTCCTAACGAGCAGGTCGGAGGTTCGAATCCTCTCGAGGGTACTTTCTTTTCTCGCACTCGGCGAAAATGTCGGTATCGAGTTCGACTGTCCCATTATCTCAGCCGAATGCACTCGCGTCGGGCTGACGTTCGATGAAATGTTAGCAAAATGAGTCCCGTGCCTGGCGGGCTGGCGACTCATATACATGGGAAAAACGAAACCGGGACGCTCGACCTGCGTCGATCCGTCGTGGGCATTTTTCCGGGTTCCGATGTTTCTTCCTGGCCTCCGGTATTGGCCAAGGCTTCTCAGGAAATCTGGTTCCCGACACGCCTTTGCCACCGGTGACAATCACGATTTCTGAGCATTTGTGAGAGTGAAGTGCGAACGGTTTCTGCGGTTGCGCTCTTTCGCGACGATGGAAAAACGCCCTCATCAAACCAGTCCTATTTCTGGGGTACCTGCATGGGGTCTCGTGGCTCCCAAGGTAAGCGTCTCCACCAAATGAACGTCGGTGACTTCATCGCCAAGTCTCGCTAGGTCTGGGCCGAGTGGCGAGTCCTGACCCGCCATCGGATCGGCAGCACTCTCATGACATTGAATGCAACCAGCGGCAGATTTGAAATACACCAGATTTGAAATACACCAGGGCTCCGCGAGACGGATCGCCACGGCGACGAGCCTCTGCGGCGATATCCGCCGGGTCCGCTCTTTCAAGCAATTGATGCAGCGCTGGCGTCTCCCCCTGAGCCGTCGCCGTCGCTGTTGCCAGAAACATCAGAAGAATAACGAATCGAATACAGAGCATCGGTGCACCACAAGTGAGGATGAATGATTGTGGGAGTAGTATGCCGCTCTACGCGATATCTGTCAGAATTTCTTTCGAGTTTGTCATTTTTCCCGTGAGAAGGGTGGGCCACAAGCATAGATACTGAAGCGAATAGTGCAAACGGTGACACGGCTATACCGATCACCAACTCGGGCGATTGCTCGACGCACTCGATGCATCGCCGATCAAGGACAATACGATCGTCGTGCTATGGAGCGATCACGGGTTTCACATCGGTGAGAAAGATAATTGGGAAAAATTCTGTCTTTGGGATCAAACGACGCGTGTCCCGCTGTTCATTCATGTGCCTGGGCAAAGTGCCGACGGCCAAAGCACGCGACAACCGGCAACGCTGACCGATGTTTATCCCACGCTTTGCGAATTGGCGGGGTTGCCGGTTCCATCGCAGTGCGATGGCCATTCGTTGGTGCCACAGATTAAAGACCCGACGGCGAAACACGATCGACTCTCGCTGACATCCTTCGTCTTCGCATCAGAACCATCACATGCTGTCTCGGATGACCGCTACCGGTTCATTCGCTATCACGACGGTTTTGAAGAACTCTACGACTTGAAAAACGATCCGCATGAGTTTACTAATTTGGTTGATTCTTCGGACATGATTGCGACGAAGGCCAGACTGGCCCAAGGCCTGCCCAAACAGGCGGCTCCACGCCGAGACGTCCCCAAAGAATCAAAGTACAACCTGCGGCGAGACCGCAACAAAAACGACAAGCGATAACCAAATGATAAATATCCCTCGACCTTATCCGCGATCGATGAATCAAATATTTCGACGAGACGAGCCTGGTTTAGTCACCCGATCGAAACAGGCCCTTTCTCCATCCACTAGAAAAACGGTGATGATAGACCGGTATTGTCTTAGCAAGCGACCTACGGCTGTGGTCATGCTTTGCTTTTTGCTAAACGTGGGTGCACTGCCCGCCGCTGACTTGTTAACGATCGACAACGGGTCGGTGAAGGTTGGCATTGATCGCGAGAAAGGCGGCGCGATCACGTGGTTGTCATCGGACGCCTATCCGAGAAACATCGTCAACATTGCCGATCCTGGTCGTTTGATCCAACAATCCTATTACGCTGGTCGTCGATTAGACCGAACGTCCGAAGGGCAAAGTAAAGCATGGAGTCCTTGGTCATGGAACCCCATCCAAGGCGGAGGTGTCGGCAGCGAGGGCAGCAAAGGATCTTGGGCACGAGTGACTGCGTTTGAAAAGACAGGCAATACCTTGTACTCGGAAACGATCCCCAAGCTTTGGGATATGCCCGACGAAGAGGCAGAGGCCGTGATGCGTCAGTGGACGACGCTGGAGCCGAACATGCCAGGTGTCGTTTGCGTGCAATGCGAAATCAAGACGCTGCGTCGCGACGACGACCCTTGGGGCGAGACAAAAAGTAGTCCTCAAGAGGTCCCTGCCTGTTACTTCACTCGCAACTTCGAATCCGTGAAAAGCTATCTCGGCGATGGAAAATGGCGGCCGGAACACCAGCCGCCTGGACCGCCGTGGGGCCGCACAACTCCGCCTCGTAAAGCGATGGCGATGTTCGAACCATCCGGCCAAGGCGTCGCAGTCTTTTCGCCCACGTCCGGTGAGAGTTGGAATTTCGGCCCTCATGGCGGCGGTCAAAGTAGCAATCCCGCGGACGGCCCTTGCATGCATGTCGCACCGATCGACCGCGTACCGCTGGGTCGCAAGACAAGGTTTCGATATCGCTACTGGTTAATCGTGGGTAACGAAAGTGAAATCGCCTCGCGGGTGGATGCACTTTGGAAAAAATACTCCTCGGAAACGTCCCAGCTTGTTGATCCCTCAACTTGAATCGCACCGAATCACCTATTCCATCGCCTGTAACAAAACTCTCACCATAGTCCTCACGATGAATCGATTGCTCCTTCTTCTTTTTTGCTTCAGCTTGGCATTCAATTCTTCGCTCGATGCCGCAAAGCCCAATGTGATCGTCATCCTCGCGGACGATATGGGCATCGTTGATATGAATGCCTACGCGACAAAGTTCACGGGGACAGATCCTGCGCAGATGTACTACGAAACGCCGAACCTCGATCGACTGACCAAGGAAGGACTTGCGTTCTCGCAAGCATACGCTTGCCATCTGTGCTCACCGGCACGGGCTAGTCTGTTGACGGGCAAGTACGCGGCACGCACGGGGTTCACAACGGCAGTCGGTGGCAACGTACGAACGTTCTACAACCAAGCGATCGAGCCACCGCAAGGCTATGTCGCTCAAGACGCGTTGGTCTGGGAAGACAAAATTGAGATTCAGCAAGCATTGCTCAACGGCACCACCCGCGATGCACTGGCGTCAGGCCAACCATCGGACAATGGACAAGATGAAACGACAATCGCCGAAGCAATGCCCGAACATGACGCTGCCTTTATCGGTAAATGGCATGTCGGTGGTCATGGATCGCAGGGCTGGCAGCCAGCCGATCAAGGTTTTGAGGAAATCTCCTATCTTGACGAAGGTGGATCGCCCTACTTCAATTGGCGAGGTATTTGGGATAGCGGACAAAAGCTGCATCCCAAAACACCGCAACCGAAATTGTTGCGAGGGAAATCGGGCGGAAACCTTGGGCAGGAATATCTCACCGATGAATTGACCGAGCATGCAATCGAATACCTGCGTCATCGTGCCGATTCGCAAGCGACAAACGGCAAGCCCTTCTTTCTGCACTTCTGTCACTTTGCGGTTCACACTCCGTTTCAAGGACGTGCCGACGATGTCGCCCACTTTGAAAAGAAACCGACACGCGGTTGGAACGGACATGACAATGCCATCTATGCAGCGATGCTAAAACGGTTGGATGTCTCGGTCGGCCGGATTCTCGATACGCTCGAAGCAACCGGGCTGGACGAAAACACCTTGGTTGTCTTCATGAGTGACAACGGCGGCGTGATGTACACCGATCCGCTCGCGACCAACAATGCGCCGTTTAAGGGTGGCAAGGGGACGCATTTCGAAGGTGGCATTCGCGTGCCATTGGTGATTCGTTGGAAAGGTCATGTCGACGGCGATCACTGGTGCAACGTGCCGGTCGATTGCAACGACATCTTCCCGACGGTGTTGGATTTGGCCGGCTACGATCTTTCCGAGCACATCCAACCGGGCGGCATCGACGGGCGCAGTCTGGCCCCATTGCTTGACGACCCCACCAACGCGAAACGTGGATACACTCGCGATACATTCTATCAGCACTATCCTCTGAATGTGATCGTCAAAAATCCCGAGGACGGTTTGCCCTCGGCTCCTTCATCCGCCGTTCGCAGTGGGGATTGGAAATTGATTTTCGATTGGTCCGGTGCGCTGCGGCTGTACAATATCACGAAGGATCCCTACGAACAGAACGAATTGTCGGCGACGATGCCAGAGAAGGCTCGAGAGTTATTCGTGCAATTGAATGATTGGATTGATACGAACGTCGACGTGAAATACACACCGGCCATCAATCCCGATTACGAGCCATCGAAAGAGGCTCGCCAACGTCCGTTCGTGGACCTGCGCCGTAAGTACTTGGGCGACGAACGAGCGATTCGCACAATCGAAGGCGATCCGAGGTTCAAACTGATTTCGACGGATATCGAACCACACGACAACACCTCCAATTAGTTCCCTACACGAAAGACCATCATGCGAACTCGATTCATCATCGCGACCTTAGTCTTCGTCAACTGCGTCTACAGCATTGCATCGGTGTTTGCCGCCGAACCCCCGAACGTCGTAATGATTCTGTCCGACGATCATGGCAAGCCGTCATAGCGGCTCAGTTTCAATCGCCATGCGTTCAGCAGAATGGTCCAGAGCAATCGAGCTAAAACCCACAAGCGGAAAGACAGTGGCGCTAGCGAATTAGCAGGTAGAACGTAGCGGAAGTCGTCAAGACTTTCGTCAATCGACGTATGCGGGCCGAAACTCTTGACAAGTTTCGCTATCTGAAAGCAAGCTCCCTAAAACCCGGCACCCTTGATGAAATTCCTCTCGACACTCCTTTGCACCACTTTCATTTGCATTGTTGCATATGGCGCTCCTGCAATTGCCGCAGCCGGTGTGAAAAGCGAATCGTTAACGAAACTCGATGGTGTTGAATTGATTCCGTGGTTATCCGACGACGAAGCGGAGCCGCCGCGGCGGGATCTGTTTTGGAGATTCTGGGGGCAGGCTGCCATCCGTAGCGGTCAGTGGAAATACCTTGTTACCAGCGATGGCCGCGAGATGCTGTTCAACATTCGAGATGATAAAAAGGAACGGTATAACCTGTTTTCTACTCATCCTGAAACCGGATCGAAACTAAAATCAAAACTACAGTAGTGGACCAGCGAACTGGAACCCACAGGCCTTCCGTCCAAGCCGCTCAACGCGGAAGAACTCGGCTGGTATGACTACTATTTCGAAGCGGCTTCCGCGAAGTCGTCGCCTTAACCAATTTTAAAAATGGGGACGGCTACAAGTCACCTAGCATTAATGTGAATTAAACGGAAATACACGCCATGGAATTGAACAAAGAGCAAGTCAGCCGAATCGTTAGCGATGTCCTCCGAAAAGTGAATGTGAGGTCAAGCGACTCAACCGAATCGGCGTCTGCCCGAATACCTGTTGGTGCGAAATCAGGCCGCGCCGCCGTCTTGAAATCGGCAGGTGAGCTCGCGATCGTTGAATTCCCATTGCGTGAAATCGGTCCTGATGAAATTCTCGTGAAAGTCGAGGCTTGCGGAGTCTGTGGCACCGACATCCATTGCTACAAGTCCGATCCATTTGGCTTGGCACCCGTGGTGCTCGGTCACGAAGGCACCGGCGAAGTGATCGAAGTCGGCCGCAACATCAAAATGGACAGTGTTGGCAAGCCGGTGCGAGTGGGCGACAAGATCGTGACCAGCATTCTAGACACGACGGACAGCTGCATGATTGCCAAGTACAATCCGCTGAAGTCCAATCTTTGCGACGATCTTAAAGTCTACGGTCTGCTGCCAGATGAAACGGATAATCATTTTAACGGCTACTTCGCTGAGTACTTGATCATTCGACCGGGGTCGTCAGTGTTTGTCGTCAATGACATGAGCGTCGACTTACGATGCTTGATTGAACCGGCAGCCGTGGTCTGCCATGCGCTCGAACGCGCGAAGCATTGTGGTTCAACTCTGAATTTTCGCTCACGTGTCGTCGTTCAGGGCTGTGGCCCCATCGGACTGCTCATGATTGCGGTGTTGCGGACCTACGGCATCAACAACATCATCGCGATCGATGGCGACCGAGACCGTCTCGCCATAGCACGGTCCGTCGGGGCGGATGAGCTGATCAATTACAAGGACTTTTCGGGTGTCGATGAACTTGCTGCCAAGGTCGAGAGTTTGACCAAGGGTCTTGGCGCACACTTCGGCTTCCAAGTCACCGGTGTCCCCGTCGCCTTTGCCAACCTGTTCAAGTGCATCCGTCGTGGCGGCGGGATATGCGAAGTCGGGCATTTTGTCGACGGGGGCGATTGTGCGATCAACCCGCACCATGACATCTGCCGGAAGGAGATCACTCTAACCGGCAGCTGGGTTTACAACAGCTTCGAGTATCCGAACGCTTATCACTTTCTGCAGCGAGCAGAACGCATTGGTTTGCCTGTGTCCTCTCTTATTACCCACAAGTTCCCGCTGGCTCAAATTCAGGAAGCCTTTGAAGTGAATCTACGCCAAGAGGGTGTCAAGGTTGTGGTCAAAGCCAATGAATGACAACCATTGTGAAAACATTAAGAATCGGGCACCTATTGGTCTGTCAATCTTAGTGTAGTGGACGAGGCCACGAGTCCCATTGAGTTGACCAGGGCAGGACTCGTTACCTCGTCCACTACGGCCAACCCTAACTTTCAACCGTTCTGCGTTCCTAGTCGGTTGCCGAACAGCGACTTCAGTTGCTTGATTTTGGTGATGCAGTTTTGACCGGCCTTATCAGTACCGGTGCCCGTCAATGTGATCGGTGTGCCACAGTGGTAGGCCAAATTGAAATGGTGAAAATCTTGGAACGAGACTTCGATACGTACCGAATTTGTCTCATCGGCGTCGACGAAAAAGATCTTCGCTTCGTCCAGGTTATCCGATAATCGCAGTCGCCCTTGGACTTCGATTTGGTCGCCCGTCCGCCGTACCCAACTTTCAAACGGACGTTCCTGAAAGGGTCCGAAGTCCGAACCGTCCAGGCCGCTGAGCCCTTGCGACGAGCCCGCGTCAGCAGGTAATCAAACTTCTCCATGTGCCACAAACTGATCTTTAGTAATGCGTCGAGGTTTTGACGCGAAAAGTTGCGAAAGAAATGCAACAGGTAATGGTGCTATTGAGTTATCCCCAGGAAATCAAAAATCAAGCGGCTGTTACTGTTCCCCAACATGTAGGCCACGCAGCGAGTGGAATCGGTCCACAACGCCAACGCGATCAGATCGATCATCGATTCGACCTGCTCGTCCAGGTTCGCTGGGGCAAGCGGTCGTTCCAGAGTGGCGACGCCCAACGGCGAACGATCAGCGGTCTTAAGGTTATGAGGCCGTTTCTCGGTTTCTCGCACCACCGACAGGTATTGATCCAACGTTTGCCGGTCCTCAGCACCCGCTTGTCGATTGAGCGTCTTGGCATCTTCAGCGACGCGATCAAGCAAACTGACCATCTCGGCGCGTTTGGCTGCATTCCCCATGGGACTGCGGAACAGTCGATCGAAAATCAATTGCGGATTGCTCTCGCGCGGAATTGGATCCCCGTTGTGATCATAAGAGATATAGCTGCAACCGATTGGGTTAGGAAACAGACCTTCGGTCGTCAATTCCAGCGATCGCAGCGGCGTGTCGCCACCAATTTTGTCAGCGATCAATTGATCGACCGAGGCGCTATCGGTGTTCTTGTGGTGTCCGGACAAAAATCGACGCGTGGAATTTGCGTGCGAGGAAAATCCAAAGTCGCCCATGTTGTCCAATATCAACAGGTCGTTTTTGTCTTTGGCGAACGGTTGCATCAGTGGTGACATGCGGAAATCGAATTCCTGGCCACCATTGATGTTCCAGCTCGGCGGATGAGCTGTAGCAACAATTTCAAGCAGATTGGCCTGGCCGTCCATGACTACCATTCGGCCTACAACATTCTGCCAATTCACGGGACAGGTACACCTAATCTTGGCGGCAATCCCGATGGGCCAACGGTCGCTAACGCGCCTCAATCTAGCAGTCGTTTGGAGGTAAGCTAGCTCGTTCCACTGACTCCGTTTATTGAGCAGCAAGCCATTTGGGAGCGGATTAGCAATCCCTACAAAGACCCCACGTCTGGCGCAGCTTTTCCTCCAATGGGGCCAGGACCAAGACGCTGGTTGTCACATCATGGTTGGTTGCGGTGATTCTAGCAAAGTTGAATCCGTCGCAGAACAAGACGAACTCTCTCAGTGGGTAGACAAAAACCCTGCTCCTGAAGGGGTCCCACTGGAGGGAACTTCAGAACAATAGCCATGGTGCAACCTTTGTCATTCTAGAAATGCCGTTGGCATGATCGTCAGCGGCGTTTCTAATTTTCGAGCATGTTTGACGTTCCCTATCGTAAGAACGCCCCTGTACCAAGTTGGAACAGGTCCCGCACTCCCAACGTGAGTGCTGATGTTGGCTTGATCGGGATCGAAACTGGCCGGTGTCTCATTGTCCATTGCTCTGCGAAAGTTGCGTGGTTTTTAAGTCCCTGAGATTTCACACCGCACCCTCGTCGCTGTTTCGCTTGGTCGACAGACTTTCTTTTGTAGATCGAATCATAGGTCGAGATGGTTCCACGCCATGGCCCCTTTGCGGCCAGCCAGACGTCGAGTTCCGAAAAGCGTTTGACGCCCGCCGCCGACTCACGAGGCAACGGCGTTGAATTGTCGACCTTCGGCATCGATCTGGCGCCGGATCATACCGTCACACCAATCGGTTAGCAGACTCTTGGTCAGCGTGTCGAACTGACTACCTTTCGCCTCGCCCGCAAGATTGGTGCGACTCGATACAAGTAAATGGGTTGATACCGCAAATCCCACGCTAGCCGACGAAAGCGTGCCGATGAAATTTCTGCGATCCATATTGTCTCTTTCGTGGTGAGCGTTAGCGTGTGAATCACTTCGTATAAAAACTCGTCCCTAGGCTCCGCCCCTGGGGACGCACTGCTTTCGTGGCTCGCGTGTTCAGGCCACTCTGCAAATCGTCGCCTTTCGACAATCCATTATTTTCTTCGTGGAACCCAGGTTTCTGGAGCATCCAACATCAGCGGCTCATGAAAGACGGTTAGCTGATCGTCCTGTTCTTCGATCCACGACTTCAGCTCGGATAGCAGGTCTTGCTGGACGTCAGCGAGTTTCGGGTCGCCTGCGAGATTGGTGAGTTCGTGAGGATCTTGTTTTAAGTCAAACAGCTCATACTCAGGCCGACCGTAGTATCGGGCAAGAACTTTCGCTGCGTGCTCGTCCGTCTTCGCGGCCGTCATCCATTGCTTGAAGTAGTCGCCCGAGGTCTCACGCAGCAACAAATCGATATAGGACGTGAACGCAAACTCGGGATGCGGATTCCAGATTAGCTTGTAGCGATCGGTGCGAATCGAACGACTGAGATAAACATTCATCTTCAAGTCGCCACTATGCGTCGTAAAAATTCGATTCCGATGCGAGTCTGACGTGCCATCCAAAACAGCAGCGAACGATCGACCGTCCAGATTCTTGGGAACATCACCTCCGGAGATATCGATCAGCGTCGGCAAGATGTCAACCCAGCTCACCATCGCATCGGTTCTTGCACCAGCTTTGATCTTGCCTTCGCGGGCAACGATTAGCGGCATACGAATCCCTTCGTCATACAGCGTCCATTTCCCAAACGGGAATTGAGCACCGTGATCGCTGGAGAAAACAAACAGCTTGTCCTTGGACATGTGCTTGTCGGTCAGTTCACGGAGTTCACCAAGGTATGCATCGAGGTCTTTGACCTCTTGCAGGTAGCGTGAACGTTGGACACGGGTGCGAGGTGTGTCCAGCAATTGCGGAGGCAACGACATCGTTTCAGGATCCACTGTCGACTCGCTCGGCCAAGGCACATGAGGATCCGAGACACCGACAAACAACGCGAGCGGTCGCTTGTCGGTGCGGTTTTCCAGAAATTCTTTCACCGTCACCTGAAGCTCGGGAATATTCTGTTTCAAGTCGTTAACATCGAAGTGATAGTCCGGCGCGCTTCGCAAGTGAGCGACTTTTCCAAACGCCGCCGTCTGATAACCGAGCTCGTTCAGCACTTGGGGCAAACGAAGAACGTCTTTACGCGGGTAGCTGTGATTTTCCTCGGCGCCATTGCGAGCCGGCATCAGCCCGGTCAGTAGCGCCGCGCGGCTAACCGCGCATGACGGACTGGCGACAAAGCCGCGGTCGAACGTCATTCCGTCCGCCGCCAATTGATCGATCGCCGGGGTCTGGATATTTGTTCCACCATAAAGCGACAGATCTGCGGCGGAAAGGTCATCGGCTAAGTAGACGACGATGTCAGGTGGACGTTGCGCTTCAGCGGCCAGTGTGGGGATTGCGAAAAACAACCCACAAACACTCATGCCCAACGAGCACACCAACAAATCGATTTGCAAACTCTTCATTTTTTTCAGTCCAATATCCTTACCGATTACTCATTGAGATTAAGAATCATATCACTCTCAAAATTGCGTTGATCCCATCTCCTCGTACTTTCCGAGCGTGTAAGGGGAACGAATTGGCTCCGATGAAATTGGCTCCGATAAAACGATCCCCGACATTAGTCCTGAACTTGCCTTCGTTATTTGCACGAATTCCTTAGAAAAAGTAAAATCAGCCGAGTTTTACTTCGTATTTTGAAAATAATCGCAAAAACGCGTGAGCTGAGGGGATGTTATTAGTCACCCTTGGCCATCCACGATTCTTCAGCACCGGCGACTCACGGTGATGGTGAGTACAATGCAGTCGCCGAGGCAACTCGGAACAAACCATCCCGAAATCCCACCTGCGAACAAAACCACCCCACGTGATCGCGGTGAAGCGTTTTCGCTAGGGCAGAACCATTAAGTTCCCTCCCTTTTAAAAACCCTCATTCGCAGGCTCTGTCTGGAAACGCACTGCACCAGAGGCTCTGCCTTGACCGCCAAGTCTTGCGAGACAGAGCAATACCAACATCATTATTTACGAGGAAGCCGAGTGCGACGA
>CAXBHV010000027.1:0-15310 GCA_963974855.1 uncultured Rhodopirellula sp.
TTAGCAGTCCAGCATAACCTCTGGTTTCCAGGCTCCTGCCTGCCGAGCAAAAAAAGACGAGGCGGGAGCCTCGGAAGCAGTGCGCTCAAAGGCTGGAGCGTTTGTACGAGTGTTTTTTGCTAAAAAACTTCCATTTAGAGACGCAAGCTTATTCTTCGATCAACGCTTTGAAATCGTCTTCGGTCAGCACCTTTACGCCCAGCGACTCGGCCTTTGCTAACTTGCTGCCTGCCTTTTCGCCGGCGACCAAGTAGTCAGTCTTTTTGCTGATGCTACTCGATGCACGACCACCCAGCTTTTCAATCAAACCTTTAATTTCATCGCGATTGAATTGTTGAAGTGTTCCGGTGACCACCAGCGTTTTGCCCTCGAGCGGACCGCCACTTTGTGCACTGACATCTTCACTGAGTTTGACCCCCACTTCGGCAAGCTCGGCGAAGACTTTGATGCCGTAGTCGCTGTGCAGAAACTCGTGCATGCTTTTGGCGATCGCGTCGCCGATTTCATGAATCGAAGCCAAATCTTCGATGGATGCGGATTGCAACTGCTCGATCGTCGGGTAGTGCCGCGTGATCAGCTGAGCGACGCGAGGTCCGACGTGGCGGATTGAAATCGACGCAAGCACACGTGCTAGCCCCCGAGTCCGGCTGGCCTCCACCCCAGCGACTAAGTTTTCCGCGTTCTTTTTGCCGACTTGGACGTCAATCATTTTGCCGTCTTTGCCTTTACGCTGTTTCAGCCAATTGACATCGGCAAGCTCCGCAACGGTCAATCGATACAGATCGGCATAACTGGAAACGATGCCACGTTGAACTAGCAGATCAACCAACTCGTCACCGAGTCCATCGATGTCCATCCCCGGCCGGCTGCCGAAATAGATCAAACGTTGCCGCAATTGCGCGGGACATTCGGGACTAGGGCAACGAATGTAAACGCCGCCGTCGTCACGCACCAATTCGGTTCCGCAAACAGGACAATGCGTCGGAAATTGAAATGGAGGTCGCTCGGTTTTGCGTTCGTGTTTTTCGACACGCACGACTTTGGGAATGATCTTGCCAGCCTTTTCCACTACGACGACGTCACCTTCGCGGACGTCAAGCCGCTCGATTTCGTCGGCATTGTGAAGCGAAGCTCGTGACACGGTGGTATCCGCGATGTCGACCGGTTTTAGATGAGCCACCGGGGTGATGGCTCCGGTCTTGCCGACTTGGACACTGATCGATTCGAGCACCGTAACCGCTTCGTAGCGTTCAACCAGCGTGGACTCTTGCTACGAATTCCCAATCGTTCGCGTTGATTAAACTGGTTTACTTTGAAAACGATCCCGTCCACTTCGAAGGGCAAATCGGGCATCTCCTCTTCAAATACCGCAACGGCCTTGAGCGCGTCGGCCGAGCTTTTGAACACTTGCACTGCGGGCGTCGGCGGAATACCAAGCTTGCCAACTTCGTCCAAAAACTCGATATGGTTTTTAGCTTTCAGTCCGGTCGTTTCGCCGATGCCATGACAGAAAAATCGGAGTTTACGTTCGGCCGCGATCGCAGGATCGAGCAACCGAATCGTCCCTGCGGTGACGTTGCGTGTGTTTTTGTAGGGTTCGGAACCGGCCTCAGTTTGCCTCAGATTTAGATCCGCCAGATCCGCGTTGGTCATGTAAACTTCGCCACGAACCTCAAGCACCTCCGGCGGCGTATCACCGACCAGACGCAGTGGCACATCGCGAATGGTGCGTACGTTGTGAGTGATGTCGTCACCGACTTGGCCGTTGCCCCGCGTCAGTGCGACTGCCATGTTGCCTTGCTCGTACCGGATCGAAGCCGCGACACCGTCGATTTTGAATTCCATCACCCATTGGATCGGTTCGCCGAGCGTTTTTTCGGTGCGATCAAAATACGCCTTCAGTTCCTCGCGGCTGTAGGTATTGTCGATCGACAGCATCGGGGCCGAATGAGCGACTTGGACCAAGTGCGGGACCGGTGCGTCACCGACTCGCTGGGTCGGCGAGTCAGCAGACGCGAATTCGGGATGATCGGTTTCGAGTTGCCTAAGTTCTTCGAGCAATCGGTCATACTGAAGGTCCGTGACCGCAGGTTTTGCCTCGACATAATACAGGTGATCCAAGCGGCGGATCTCGGTTCGTAACTCTGCCACACGTTTCGCGATAGATTCGTTCACGCCCGTGTTTCTCCTGTGGATTGAAAAAGTGGTAAGTTCGAAGCGGAGTCGAGGTCAAGCAAAAGCATACGGTAAATCACGCGAGAAAAGGAAGACGGGGATTTCAGCTGTGATTCGTTTGCAACGCTATTGCTGCGTTTGTTGGGTCGGCGTTTCGATCGGGATCGCCGATTCGGTTTCCAAAGGGACAAGGAACTCGCTGCGTTGTTTGGCGACCGCGTACTCGGTTTCCGCACGCTGCAGTTCCAACGCCCCTTCGATCCGCACCCATTGATCGTAAACCGCACCGGAAACCACGCGGTCCTCAGCCCTCAACAGTTCAGGATCGTAGGTCAAACCAGGATGATGTTGGGCGCGTTCGAAATGTGTTAGCGGTATTTTGTGCGTTTGCAGTTCCTTTTCCCACTTGTCGATTGCTTCGATTGCCGCTTCTCGAGCGATCCCTTTGGGAGCGGCATTTTTTCGAGTTCCAAACGGATCGTAATCGTCGCCTGCTGAACTCCATTTATCCCACCAACTGAGTTTGGGCCCAAATAGATTCGCGATGATTTGGTCGACGCGATTGAGCATATGACGCGATACCGCTCGACTTCGTTTGAATAACGCGGTGGGGAACACGGGATAGTCCCAAATCGTGCGAGACTGTTTTGCGATATAGCGAATGTTGGCTAACAATTGATACAGCAGCGAAATCGACGCTTCATTCTCTTGCATCTGTCGATACGTCAATCCATAGTTCAGCGACCGCTCGGCCAGATAATTCAGCTTCGGCATCAGCGATTTCACGCCAGAAGTGCCCCAAGTTTTCGCTTCACGAGCGATTCGCTGCTCGTTGTACAGATCGACCACAATCGAATCGATCAAGGCGCCGCCGATCTGCTGGATCTCTTCGGCGGTTAGCGGACGGTCGATGTAGTTTTCGCGAAAACGTGGGAAAGTCCGCTCGCTGACCAAGCGGATAAAGCGATCCACTTTGTCTTCGAATTTCAGCGTCAGAAAAATTCCGTGCTTGTTCGCCTCGCTGTTGATAAAGTCGTCACCGATGATATCGATCGAGTCGACTTCGAACAGGACCGCGGACCCTTTACTCGAATCGAGCGAGCGTCGTGCCTCGAGTCTGCCAATTTTTCGCTTTCGAAAAAATCCCCACGATGTATCGGTATCGCTGGTATCGTTGCGATAGACGATGACCCAGCGGTGCAGTGGATCCTGTTTCCGCAATTGGTTCTGTAGCCGGACGGCTTCTTGTTCGAGCCATATCGGTTTGGGTTGAAACAGGAACGTCCGTTTTTGAATCTCGAATTCATGAACCGCACCGAGCGATGCGTCGGCAATCGCATCGGCCCCGGATGTGATTCCCCCGACCACGTCGCCGGTCCGCGCGACGTATTGATTCCAACGATTGATATGTTTCAGAAACGCTCGTTGGGTTTTGATTTGGCTGGCAGATTTCCCACGGTTGATTGGGATCAAGTAGGACTGCAGTGCTGCGGCCCCTCCGCTACGTGAATCGCCCACGATATAAAAATTGATGTCGAAATCCGCTGCGGCGACCAAAAACTGTGACTTGGCAAGCTGCTCAAACGCGGTCTTCTTGCCGATCGGGGTTTGGTAATAGTTGTTGGGAATGATGATCGTCATGCCACGCCACATCTCGAGCATCGATTGGTCCGCTTCGATCTTACGAACCAAGTCCAGAAATCCATAGTAAGAAACGTCCCACACATCCAAGCCACTGCCAAAATAGTCGGCCAGCTGCGTCCATTTCTCGATGTCGTTCACGTCGGTTTTCTGATTGGCAATCAGTAAGAACCGCGAACCCTCATCGCGGCGGAATTGTTCCGAAACTCGCACCGTTTCTTTGCGATAGTCAACACGTCGGTACTGGTCATGCTGGGGACTCGAACCGGGATGTTGCAGTAACAGATCCACGCCGAGAGTAAAACTTTGGTAGGCGATCACGTCACTGTGGTTACGGATGCCAATGCGAGTTTCGATCCAACGCGTTTCACCGGCGGCAAGGTTGCGGACGACGTTTCGAAATTCTTCGGCGAGCAAATCGTGTGGCGTGTCCGAATCGTTGAAGAACAGCAATTGGTCCTTGTCGATGTCGCCGCCGAGCAAGCGAATGCCGGCGCGAACGCTGCGATGGTACACTCGATCATCAAACGTTTCATCGCCGATGTTGGTGATTGCAAATCGGACGCGTGTGGATTCGCCCGGCGCGAGACTATTTAGCGCCGTGATCTCGGTTAGCTGCAAGGGGAATCGAACATCGACCGTTTCTTCGTTCTCGAAGTCGCGAAAGGGTCGATGGATGCCGCTTTCCAGGAATGCCCTCGGGTTGACGTCGTGCTTCAGATGAAACGGTTGCTTTCTCGGTTCGTTGACGATGACGTTAGTCCATCGCAGCGACAAGCCTTCATCGTCGAACGTATACATTTCGCCCGGTTCGAGCACACGAGGCAACACCAGTTCGTTTTCATCGGATTGAATCCACGTATCCGACGGCAGGAAAATTCGGATCTTGTAATTCGGGGGCGTTGGCATTCCGCCGCTGTTCCGAACGGTGATCCGTTCGAGATTTGCCAAGCTATCCGGTTCGTAGATACGGTACTCGCTCGCGATAGTAGGGCGATTCGTACTGTGTCCGAACGCCATCAGGACCATTGACGAGAATCCGCAAACGCCCGTTTTTGCCGGGATTTCCGTCATGGGCACGGTATGACGACGGAGCCCCATCGCGGCCGCTGCGTCCCGTGCTGCCGCCGGGGTTGGAATGATGGACGGTATGGGTTTGACCATTTTTGCCACCGGTTCGATGCGTGGTGGTCCAGTGATAACTGCTGCCACCGGGACCGCCGGGCCCCCCTTGACCGCCAAGCCCCCGTTCTCCGGCGAAACCAATGTCACCCCCCGACAAGTCGCCAGTGACCAACATCAGTAGGCCGAGGTGTTGATGATCGATTTGCAACGTAATGTCGCCACCGTCACCACCGGGTTGACCATCGCTTGGGTTGCCCGCGTCGCCACCGTCCCCTCCGGGCCCTCCGTCGGTACCATTGGAAAAGCGTGTGGCATCACGACCGGGGCTGCCTGGTGCACCGGGTTGTCCATTGCCGCCGCGTCCACCATTGCCCCCTTTGCCGCCCACGGCGCGAATGAACACGTATCCTTGTTCACCAATCACGCGTGTGACATCAATCGGATGCGACGATCCATCAGATGCAACCGCGATGCCCGAAATTGCGATGGCACCGGAGTCGGACTTTTGGTTGGGATACGTGAGCTCAAGCGTCGCCGCTGCAGCCCGTCGGCCCGCAGTGGCTGGGCTTGCGTCTTCGCCGCGTCGACCGTCTGCGCCGTTTGCCGGACGTGGTGAGAAAATCAGATTGCCGTCTCTACCGTCGATCCCGTCGCCGCCACGAAGATCCAGTTCGACAAGACAATCGATCTCACCATCGGATGCAAAGCAACCGGGATCGTCGTCGGCGTTATCGGCAGTGGCATGAGGATTCATGCCTGCGATTATATCGAGTCCACGCGACAGGGGAGAGTGTGACTGACACGACACTTTCGCTACGAGTTAAACCCCAAGCAGAATGACAGGCTGGAAGCCTATCCCACATCGTCGGACGACGAAAGTCTTCGCGACTTTCGCTACGGATTAGAAAACAGACGGTATGACTATCCCACGTTTTATGACTTGGGGGGCATCGGTGGGTTGCCGCCTTGCGGTCGTGGGGCGGGTGCTGCGGCGGGGTTTGGATTGACCGGTCGCGTGCGTACGGTGGGCCGGCGTTTGATCGGCGTCAATGCGTGTTGAGCTTGATACGCCACCTGAGCCATCAATGAATCAACTCGGTTGCGACAAATCGCGTAGGCCGCCAGTGATGGGATCGCCACGACCAATCCACCGACGGTAGTCACGAGTGCTTGGTAAATACCTTCGGCAAGATCGCCGGCTCCCGCTGCACCTCGCGTCGTGGCGACTTGTTGGAAAGCAAAAATCATCCCGGTGACGGTTCCCAACAGACCCACCATCGGTGCGATATTGCCGATCACCGACAAGTATTCAATTCGTCGCATCAAGCGAGCGGATTGTTCGGCCAACGAATCTTCAACCGACTTTTCGACTTCACGCCATCCGTATTCGAGTTCGGATAACCCCGACAACGACACGACGCTCAACACGCTCGGTTCTCGGCGACACGCGGTATCGGCTTCGGCGGGACGAGCGTTCAGCAATGCTTGGCGAACCGTGTCACTGACTCCCTCGGGCAAAATCTCTGTTTTGCGAAGCGTCATCGTTTGGTCAAACACCAAATAGGCCGCTGCAATGCTGAGTGCAAACAGCACGAGCAGTATCATCAATCCGATGATGCCACCGCTGAGGATGATGTCGAACAATCCCGCCGCCTCGGCCGTGTCCGATTGTGCGATCAGATCTGCCTGCGTTCGTAGCGCTGAGTCGACAAATGATTGGGCGAGCCCGGTCGATTCATCCATGTTTATGACCTTTCGTCGTAATCGGCCGCGCCGACCGATAGTAAAAACTCGGCGTCTGACAGCAGCGGGTCATCCCAGCGAAGTCGCAGTACGCCATCGTCTTGCAAATGGGTGATGGTTTGGTGATGTCGCTCGCGAATCCGCTGCTCGGCTTGATTGACGCGGCTGCGGCTTTGGGCGACCGACAATGCGAACATCGAGATCAGAGCGGTCGGCAGGATCGCCAACAACAAACTCGTTAACATCATCGCCAACTCAGGTCGTGGAAAGCGATCCAAGTCGCCCGACAGCGTCGTCAGCGTGGAGAAACTGGCGACAAAATAGTCTCGGTACAGCGCCACGACGGGGCCTGCCATGAACAACCAAAACACAAACGTCGCGAGCAACGCGAAGGCCACCGTCGCAAACCGCGAAATCGAAACGCGATTGACCTCTTCGTCAAATATCGTTTGCGACATCTCTTGCAACGTGTCGATGCCCGCCAGATAAGCGAGTTGCGAACGCGAGTGGTCATCTTCGTCACCATGCCACGCAGCCGCTTTGACTGGTTGTCGTCGTAACTCGGCCAGCTCATCCCGAAAACGACTGGCAAGCGGCCCCAATCGATCGGCGACAGCGGCGGCACTGCGGCGACGCAGCCCGTCGCGTACGTCTTGCTCGGCCCCTTGTTGAGCGGTCAAGTTTTTGGTGCTCGTCCAAACTGCGCTGACCAACGACGGCAGCGAACCCGAAAGCGAGATCATTACTCGGTCCCAAGCACCGTGCGTCAGATTCAATAGTCCAAGTAGCGAGCGATAGGGAAACCAGAACGCTGCGGTTTCGGTTAATAACGCCAAACGCAATCGCGATCGCACGGCGGCTCGTAGCGGGCCGTCGCTGCCAATCAACGACTCGGCAACTTGCGTGGGTATCGCGGTCGCTTCGCGATTCAGTCGCCGCACGGCGCTGGTTAAACCCGGCAATTGATCACTCAAAACGCCGTGCAAAGCGGCACGAAAACGGCCGTCCAGTGCGGCAAGTCGGGTGCTGCGTCGACGATCACCTTCCCACAACTGCCCCAGTTCTTCTTGCAACCGTGACGCAACCGTCTCAGCCGCCATTGTCGAGATTTCCGATTCGTCACGGCCTTCGATCTCGAAATCTTTGATCACAATCGGACGAGTAATCTCGCTGGTGGGCGCCATTTCACGCATCCGTTTTGCAAACGCGTCGATGTCGGCGTCCAAGCGATCATCGTGCTCACGCACCGCGTTGATGACCGGGATCACGATGCTGCCCTCACTCGCTTCGGCAAGCATGCCGACGGCGACGCTACGGATTTGGTCACGCCGGACGACCAACAACATGGCCGAGGCAAGCGACAACGCTCGCGCCGCGACGCCCGCAATCGCACGTCGATCGTCGGTCGAACCGGGCGCATCGACCAGCATGTAAGTGATGCCAATCGATTGCATATGAGCCGGGTCGCAATGCAAATATTGTTCGTAACGTGGGTCCAGATCGGCGGGCGGCATAGGCCCGATCCAAACCAATTTCTCAGTCGCTTCGTCCGCGTTGTTGCCGCTGCGAATCGAATTGGCGGCATTCGATTTGCGAATCAATTGGCGGATCAACCACGATTTGCCTTGCCCGGTGGCACCGACGATCGCGATCACTGACGTGCCACTGCTGCGGTCTTGCAAGATCATCCGCCGCGCTTCGGCGTGATCGTCACACAGCTCGAGGACTTCGCGGCCCGTCGGACTGTCGGCCAGTACGCTGGTGGCCGAATGGCGCACGCGGCGCAAGAACGTATCGCCCGGCAGACTCAGCGATTGATGGGGCGCCATAGAATCGTCGTTTGCAGAGGGAGCAGAGGACACTTCAAACACTTTCAGAATTCAATTTCATTGGACGACGACCGAAACGCGGTTTTTAACAATTGAGTGATCGTAATACGGCATAAAGTCGTTGGCCGTTTTTGGCGCTAAGCAGGTCGTTCGGTATTTACCGGTGAAACGTCGATCATTCTGTGAGCCGACGGCGCTAGCCGCGGGCCCGTAAATATTGTAGGAAACTTGCCCGCGGCTAGCGCCGTCGGCTCAAAAGCTTCCGATACCCTGATGCAGTCAAATTGGAGTTCCTCGCTCACGCTTTGGGTTATGATATTTCGAAGCCGGTCGCGCTCGTAAGCAGCCAGGATTTCCGCATCACCCGGTGCCTTACGGCCCTCGGCTCACGATTGACTATCGCTAATCCCGAGGAACCTCGATCCCTCGCACCAACGCTTGCAATTCTTCGTCGGTACTTCGTCCTTCGATCTCCGCTTCGGCTGTCAGTTGAACTCGGTGCCGCATCGCAGGCAATGTGATTTCCACGACGTCGTCCGGGATCGCGTAGTCGCGTCCTGAGAACGCCGCCAGAGCACGAGCCGACTGCATCAGCGCGATCCCCGCACGTGGCGACGCTCCGATATGGAACGCGGGCCACGTTCGCGTCGCGCGGACAATTTTGTTGATGTAATCAAGCAAACTGTCTTCGATCAACACTTCGCCGCACAATTTCATTGCTTCGATCAAGCGTTCAGGATTGGTGACCGTTTTGACCTCGTCACGCAATCGTTGATTCAAATCAACTTGCTGAGAGTGCATGCGAAGAATCTCGGCCTCTTGATCCGATGTCGGATAATCGACTCGCAATTTGAACATGAACCGATCGAGTTGAGCTTCCGGCAAATTGTACGTACCTTCGCTCTCCAGCGGATTCTGTGTCGCCAAGACGAGGAACGGCCGCGGCACTCGGTGGCTTGTTCCGTCCACCGTGACTCGGTACTCCTGCATGATTTCGAGCAAGGCGGCATGCGTTTTCGCGGGCGAGCGATTGATTTCGTCGGCGAGCAACAATTGAGTGAACACCGGTCCGGGGCGGAATCGAAATTCGCTTCGCTGCATGTCGTAGACCGGGGCACCGGTGATGTCCGACGGCATCAAGTCGGCGGTGAATTGGATCCGCCCGAATTCGCAACCGAGAGTTTGGCCGAGTGTTCGCACGAACAACGTCTTGCCGAGTCCTGGGACCGATTCGATTAGAACGTGACCGCCCGCGAACAATGCGGTCAGGGTCCCGAGGACCAACTCGTCCTGACCCACGTACAACTTGCTGATCTCGGCGGAGATTTCGTTAAACAGCTGTTGAATCGGTTGCATCTTCGTCGATCTCGGCGTGACCCGAGATGCAACCGCGGGGACCGCCGTAGGAACCGAGCCATCCACGTTGTTGCTTTGCGGTGGCGCTCCCGAGGTGGCGTGCAGCGGATTTGGCGGCACGCCTCGATCGGGAACCTCAGCGCGTGAAGAGGATTCACCTTGAGATGACGAAAGTGGGTCGTTTGAGGGAGGAAGATTGCTCAAGAGTTCGCCGTGGTATCGGAGTCGGTTGGGTCGAGAGAACGTGTCGCTTGGCTTGATGAAGGAGTATGACCGCCAGCGGGCGGATCTGGTAGGCCGGGCGGCGGCGAGGATCCGGGGAGATGAGGGTGAATCGCAGGCGCCGGGATCGCTTGGTGTTCGGGTTCCGGCAGCACCCAGGGGCCTTGGGTTTCGCCATGAATTCGCCGCATGTATTCACTAATACGATGTCTAGCAAATTGCTCACCGCCCGCACGGTTCATCAATGCAGCCACCGCATCCAAATGGTCACCAAAGCTGCCTTTGACACTGTAACGAATATGTCGGGCACGCCCCAGCGACGGCAACAACATCAAACAAATTACCAAACCTAATAACGCTGCATGAACGGTCACTAAACTCATCGGCCACGTGGTCAATAATTCCCAGCCCGACGCCTTCGGAACGCCTGGTTTCGATTCGCTGACAGGCAGCGATTGAGCGTCCACGCTGATGAAACCCGCACTTGGGGGCGAAGCGGACGGAGGCAGTGAGGCGAGAACGAGCTGGTCGGCCAATTCGATCGCTAGCGGTTTGGTGAACGCATAGTTTGTCAGCAGCGATCCACCAGCGACGACAATAATCTTTGAACCTTGCCAACGTTTGGATTGCACTTGGGCAACGATCGTCATCCCGCTCTGATCTTGCAGCAATGGCTGCAGCGTTACCGGAGTGTTCGTGATCTCGTTATCGCTGGCAATCACTGGGATCGCAGGCGTCGCCGCAGGTGTGGGCGTCGTTCCGGGTGTCGCCGCAGCCGCACCGCCGGCGGTCGTATTGGCCGCTGCTTTAGCGGGCTTGCTTTTGGAAAAGGGCTCGATTTCATACTCGATCGTGTACGAGGCGGGGTCGTCGGTATTGGTGCCGATCGGGTCAACCCATTCGCCATTGAGCTCCGTGATGGTATGGCCGGTGGGCAGAGGAGTCGCGGCGAACCAGCCGTTGGAGATCGCAGCATTGCGGTTCAGCCGTGATTGGATTCGTTGGTTGATGCTCTTGGCGACGCGTCGTCGGTACTCCAGACGTTGTTCGGGCGGCGCCACCTTGCTGGCGTCGATCCAATAATCCGTTTCACTGCCGCTGTCGGGGATCACAAAAACCAGGGTGCGGTCCCCTTGGGCAAGCCAGCGATCGATCCAACGGGTGACTCGAGGGCTGAAGCCATTGAATTGCCGCGGAGTCCAAACAAGGGCGTCGTTCTTGAGCACACGATTGGAAAGCCGCGAGACATCTCGGTGCTGGAAACCGGCGTTTTTATAGGATTCACGAAGGGCGCCAAAACCGTTCAAACTTTGTTTTCCGCTACGCCCCGATGAGTCGCCGTACTGTGTCGACAATCCGCCACAACCAACGGTCGCGCTAACGAGCAGCAACAATACAGCGGACCACAGATTCCGCGAAATGTGAAATTTAGCCTCGGCATCAGTTTCGGATTCGTTTGGCATCATGCCGCCACCTCGTGATGCGATTGCACGATGCGCTCGAGCGTTTCATTCTGATCCCACAGATCACGAAACTCGGGATCAGTGATCTGTTGGCGTCCAAAGTAGGATCGTTCAAACGCGGTGGTGGTTTCCTTTAACAACGAGCCCAATTCCTGATCGGAACTGCGGCATTCGCGTACGTATTTACCATTGGTTTTGCCTCCATTGAGCCGAATGATCGACGAGCGGTCTAGCAACAGTAATTGATGAGCAAACAACAGGATAACCGCCTGGTCATATTGCCCCAGCCCCATTAACCGTGCCGCTTCGCTGCGAAGATTGACATCGGTTCTTCGCAATTCCGCTGGCAAGTGCTTCATTCGCTCGATCGTTTGTTCGTCTGGCCCCGCTCGCTCGTCAATCACAGCGGATTTCGAAGAAGCGGTCAAGTCGATGTCCGTTTTTGACAACGCGTAGACCAATGTCCCAACAAGCCCGGCGATGATGGCAACCAAAAACATCCAAGCGAACAGATTACCGAGCGTCAGGTCTGTACCGAACCATCCGGTTGAACCAGTGCCTGTCGTGGTGGCGGTTGGTGCAGGGGCGGCGGCCTTCTTTGGGACTTGTTTGGCCTTGGGTAACCAGCGACTATCGCGGTGTTCGGAATCATCTACGCTGGTTTGCACCTTGATCGGTACAACCTTTCCTTCGTCGGGGTCGAACCAAACGGTCGACGGCAACGCATTTTTTGAAAACGATTTTTGTGTTTTATCGCTGGCGTCTTGGGCGAATGCCACATTGCTAACCAGGCAGACCAAACCTGCCATGACAACAAACATCGCAATGCGGCGGAGCGGTTGATTGTTTTGCATCATGACGCCTCTGGACTGTTGTGAACAAGCGGTTCCGCGGGTGCAGGTGCTGTGGTCGCGGAATCAGCGGTCCCCGAATCAGCGGTCGTGGGGGCCGGATTTAAACGGGCGGCTTTGCCTCGGGTGCTGACGGGTTGTTTGTGTTGAGGACGGACCGCCAGTCCGGCCTCTTCACCAAATTGCCGCATCGCTTCGGCACGAATCGCGAGTTCCACTTCCCAACCTTCCAGCCGGATTCGAGTATCCAGATAGTTCAGCAACCGCATCACCACGCTGACGCCGGCAACCAACCACAATGACGAAGGAAACATTACGGTCAAGAAGAACAGATCCCAATCAGGATTGCCCGTCGCGATCACACGAATGAACAGCATCGAGCATACTACACTCATGAAAATCCAAAACAGGATGAACGATGACGCCAGGAATCGTCCTCCCAGATCACTCGCCATCGGTTGATGCAGTGCCTTGCTGCGGCGGGACAAAGTGATGTCGGTTGCTGATTTGCTGCGAAGCGGACATTGTTCGAGCAACAAGATCTCGGGCATAAACGGACGGTTACTACGTACTAAGGTTGCCGCCACCAAAATGCAAATTGGAATCATGCCATCCCAAAACCAATCCGCTGGCTGGCCAAGGCGAAAAGCACAAATGGCCATCGCCGGAATCGCCCAACGAGCGACGCCTAACACCCACAGCCAACGCCAAAAGTATTGTTTTGCATCACTGAAAACGCTTGTCCACGTGGGGCGGCTTTCGAATACCGCCTGGCCAAGATAGATCGTGGTGGCAACGCCCGCAGCCGGCGTTTGTAAAACGACCAACAGCGACATCCAACACACGTAACGCCAAATTTCTGCAATCGCATCGGGATCATCGGCGCCATAGTCGGATTCGGAAATGGGGATCCAGTAAAGCAGTAACGCATTCAGCAGCGCCCAAGGCACCGCGCCGGCGAAAAAGGCAACCCCAATCGATGACGGGTAGCGACGCAGCATCACTAACGACAAATCGCCGATCTCGGACAACGTCCGGCGGCGAACAACCACATGGGTGCGATCAAGTTGCATGGGTCACACGCCCCACTGATGCGGAATCACCCGAATCGGACTCGATCGTTGTCGACTCGTATCGAGCGGAATGCGAGCCGCGTGATCGCTGTGGCCACGGGAACCCGAGAATCACAAAGTAAAAACTAATCATGCCCGATGACATGATCGCCCAAGCCGCCTTGAAGATGAACGGCAGTGGGCTGGGCGACAAAAATCCTTCGGTAAACGCCGCCAACACGAACATCGCGGCCGCGGCGGCCATCACCGGAATTGCTTGAATCGCACTAGCGCGAAGTGAATCAATTCGGTTCAGTCCGCCGGTGCGAAACCATCCGACGCCAAGCCGCAATCCAGCAGCGACGGATAATGCGATCGCGGTTAATTCGAAAGGACCATGTGCGGTGACGAATTGAAAAAAGTTGTCGCCACCGGTCACATCGGGCCTCGCCATGTAGCCAAACGCGACCCCTAGAACAACGGCGTTGTAAGCCAATTTAAACAGACAGGGGATGATCAAAATGCCAGAGGCAAAACAGGTCAATCCGATGCCAGTGTTGTGGTTAATATAGAAACCTGCCATCGAAACGTAGTGATCGAGCGAGCCATTAAGTTTGTGTTCGTACATCGACTCGAGACTTTCCAATTGGGTCTCGCCCATCACCGCATTGGCAAATCCTGGGAACCGAGCTTCGTCGTAGCCCATGTACATCGCGAGCGTAAAGAGCCCGAAAAACAGAATGGTGGCCACTCGGACGCACGAATCTGCAAAGATTTGTCGCGGAGCTTCGTAGAACAAAACATCCACCCACGTGGACGGTTCAAACTGGTTCGCCCGATAAAGTTGATTGTGCGCTCGGGCGACCAATTGGTGCAGGTAGGTCACCGTATTGGGGGGCAATTGATAAGCATCGGCCAGCGCCAGATCGGCACAGGCGGCACGATACAGCGACGAAAATCGTGCGATCCCTTGGGCGCCGCGATGTTCGGGACCGCCGGCACGATCGGTGCGGCCACGCGATTCCATTGCATCACACAACGTTTCCAGTTCGTTCCACTGAACGCGACGCTTGTCTAAGATCGAGGCAACATTCATAAAGGAGCCCGCATCGGTGTCGGAGGTTGGTTACCCGCAAGGACTTGCGTTGGCTTGTTCGCGTCTTTCGCCAACGGACTGAAATCCGCCAGATTTCCCAGGTCAGGAAGTTCGCCCGTCGCGTCGGCGAGAAAGGTTTTGTAGTAGAGCGAATACATCAGCAAGTCGGGATCAATGTCGTTGCGAAATTCAAATCGCTCGATCAACGGGATCGTCAAGTGTTTGGCGATTTCGCGGCGACGTGCCGGAGTCAGGTAGTGACGTCGCTCGGCATAGATCGCCAAGGTTTTTGCCATGCTTCGCGAGACTCGATAATCGGCGGGAATGAACGATGCCAAAGCGGGCACTCGCGGGTCGTCGACCTTGGCAATCGGCAATCGCCAACTTCGTTCGTCCACGATCACCATCGTACCGGCGGCTAAGTCACCAAGCCGTTGCATCCGCCGCGTGAAAATCATCGACAACAAGCAAACCATCGCTGTCGGAATGATGAAGGCAGGCGGCGAATTTTCGGCACCAAGACTCGATAGCGGTGCGACTGGCAAAAAGTCGGCGATCCGTAACAAGTTTCGGATCAACGCCCGTTTGCCGGTGATTGGACGTCCTTCGATATCGATGACGCGAATCCCGGTGGCCCATTTGCCCACCGTTCGCCCATTGAAGTATGTCTCCAGCGTGGCTCCGTAAAACCAGCTGACCACAAAATTCAAGATCAAAGCACCGGCACCGATGAACGGCCAGAAAAATCGCAAGTCCA
>CAXBHV010000028.1:0-15268 GCA_963974855.1 uncultured Rhodopirellula sp.
GTCGGAGTTGGATTCGCTCGGAGGTCGATACGGATTGTCGCTCACGGTGAATACTCGTCACCCGATTCGCTCTCGAGCAGTTCACGCAACCGCCGGACGGCGCGTAAGTACCGCATGCTTGCCGCAGGGGGATTGACGCCCAGCACTTCGGCAATCTCCAAATTGGAAAGGTGCTCGTAATGCCGCATCAAAACAATCTCGCGATCTTGTTCGCCGAGTTGCTCGATTGCCGCTTCGACTTTTGCCGCAATCTCACGCTGGGTCGCCGCGGCAGCGGGCGTCGGTCCAGGATCCCAAAGCTGAGCTGCCAATTCCACCGATGATTGGTCTTGGCCGCCTGGCATCACCATCGCTTGTTCGCGATCCATACTGCGTTTCGCGCTGACGCGGTGCCGCCGGTAGGTGTCGATGATGCGGTCCCAGGCGATTTGACGAATCCACAAGTGGAACGCTATCGCGGGGTCATCGAGATATTTGTCCAGTCGTCCGCTCGCCTCGACCAACACATCTTGGACGACATCACTGACGTCCACCCGGCGTTGGACTTTGCGATCCAGACGCATTTCCACCAGTCGCCGTACGGAGACGCGGTGCCGTTCGAGTAAACGGTTCACCGCGTCGGCGTCACCCTGTTTCGCTGCGATCAGCAGCGTTTCGGTTTTGTCGTCGCTAGGCCAGATCGATTTTGCCATGGAATTTAGTTCGCTCACGTTCGAGATCGTTCTCTACCATCATAGTAGGAAGTAAATGCCCGAATGTCGTTGATCGCTCTGCGATCAGCACGAATGATCGCAGAGCGATCAACGACAATTGATCAGCGACGATGATTTTGAATGAGAAGTTGGTTTGCAGCGACCTCGATGACGGCTTCGACGGCGGGCGAACCGTAAACGGCAGCCCCGGTGAAAACGGTCAAATTTTCACGCAGGGTGGCGATGCCGTCGTGATGCGCATGACCGCAAATGACGGTCGTCTTGCAATCCGGGCGTTGTTGGCAAAACTCCATCAACGTTCGTCCGATTTCGCCGCACACGAAAAATGGGGCCCAGTTGTCGTCGGTCGTTTTGCCCTCGTACCAGCACGATTCGCGGAACGGCGGAACGTGGGTCGCGACGAGCACGTGAGTTGCATCGCGAGCAACGGCGTCGAGTTTGACTTGCAGTCGAGCGGCCGATTCGGCCCCGAGTTGTTGTAGCCTTGCTTTCCAGTCGTCGCTGGATATCTCGCGAAAATCATCAATCAGTTCGAAGTCGTTCAACCGGATAAACGAGTCTTCGTAATTGCCGATGGTGGCATCGCCCCAGCCATCTTCACCGACCAGATAAACTCCGTCCGCTAAGTGAATTGGACCAAGGTCGGTCAAATAGTTCAGTGCATCGAGTTCACGCGACGCGGCGATCACATTTTGCCGAGTCCGAGCAATTGAACTTTGGTAAAAGTCGTGATTGCCAAGCACAAAGTACAGAGGGACCGCGATCGAGTCGGCGATGCGGCGGAGTTGCAAGACGACGTCATCCCCTTCGGAGATATCGCCGGTGATTAGAAGTGCATCCGGTTGCGTGGATGCGATGCGATCGGACCACAGGTCCCAATCGCGAGACGAAACGTGATTGAGATGCGGATCGGTTATCCACGCGATTCGCATCTCATCTCACTTTCGTTTCTTTCATGACAGGACGACGGACCATGAGGCCCGTCGTGTTGTCCAAGTTAATCAAGCGAAGCCAATGATTAGGCAGTCGCTGCGATACCGGCAGCTTCGGCCAACGCTTCGGCCTTGTCTGTCTTTTCCCAGGTGAACGCGTCGCCTTCGCGTCCGAAGTGGCCGCCCGCACTGGTTTGGCGGAAGATCGGTCGACGCAGTTGCAAGTGGTTGATGATTCCCGAAGGAGTCAACGGGAAGTGTTCTCGCACCAACGCACACAATTTTGCGTCTTCGACTTTGCCAGTGCCTTCGGTGTCAACGTGAACGCTAACAGGTTCGGTCACACCAATGGCGTAGGCGAGTTGCACTTCGCAGCGATCGGCAAGTCCCGATGCGACAATGTTCTTGGCAACGTAACGAGCCATGTACGCGGCACTACGGTCAACTTTGGTCGAGTCCTTGCCGCTGAACGCGCCACCGCCGTGACGTCCCCATCCGCCATAGGTGTCGACGATGATCTTACGACCGGTCAAACCACAGTCGCCGTGAGGTCCGCCGACCACGAATTTACCGGTAGGGTTGATGTGGTACTTGATGTCGCCCTTGTCCAGCTCGGCTGGGATCGAAGGCTTGATCACGTTTTCGATGATGAACTTTTTGATTTCTTCGTTGGTCACATCGGGGTTGTGCTGGGCGCTAACGACAACGGTGTCGACGCGGACGGGAGTTTGTCCTTCGTATTCGACCGTGACTTGCGCCTTGTTGTCGGGACGCAACCAGTCGACCTCTTTGGCGAAGCGAGCTTCGGTGATGCGATTGATGATGCGGTGCGACAATGCGATCGGCATTGGCATCAATTCAGGCGTGTCTTTGCAAGCGTAGCCGAACATCAATCCTTGGTCGCCAGCGCCAACGTCTTTGCCGCTCTTGTCGTCCGAGTTAACACCTTGGGCGATGTCGGGGCTTTGCGTATCGAGCGAGACCATGACGGCACAGGTATTGCCACAAATGCCCATTTCGTCGTCGGTGTAACCGACTTCGTTGATGACTTCGCGGACCACGTCGGAGTATTGGACTTTGGCCTGGGTAGAGATTTCTCCCGCGACGATCGCGATGCCGGTTGTGACCATGGTTTCACATGCCACGCGGCTATTTGGGTCTTGCGCCAACAACGCGTCGAGAATTCCATCCGAAATACGATCGGCCAGCTTGTCGGGGTGACCCATGCTGACAGATTCACTTGTAAACAGGTATCGAGCGTCGCTCACGTGTTCTCTCTCCACTAGGTTGATCTTTCCCACCAAACTGGCGAGTCACCAAAGTGTTGGTTTAGGGTTAGAATGAATTGCCACTAAAGTAATTGTCCAAAGCGAGTCTGAAAAGCGCTATTCAGCAGCCGCGAGGGGTATCGCGGCGAAAAACAGCTACCTTTTGCTGCCAAAATCCTTTAACAACCTTATATGAACCGACCCAGCACGCCAGCAACGAAAGCATCCCGCCAGTCGAATTTGCACGCGGCGGGGGATCCACTCGAGATGGATTTGCCCGAGCGGCCGCTGCCGGCGCTGTTGTTGTCGCTGTCGTTTCACGTCGTTTTATTGACCGGATTGGGGATTTTTTGGGCGCGAACGCCCTCGGGGACTGGTTCGGAGGTCGATCGTCCCGTGGGGATCGCAATGGTCCACCGCATGCCCGACCGCGACCGCTACGTGGATGCCGCCAAAGTGAACGAGGCAGCCGCCAGCGAAAATACGGCCGCCAAATCAGGTGATGTCGCGTCCGCCGCGGCCCCACCCGCCGATTTAAGTCCGCCAATCGACTTGGCAGGCATCTTGAGCGAGATCAGCGATACGCCGTCCCCGGTTTCCGGCAGCGGAGTCGCCGGCGAAACCACACTCGATGGCGACGCGTTTGATTCCAAGCGTCCGCCGGGCAGTGAAGGGGATTCCAGTGACACAACGACGATGGTTTTTGGCGTTTCGGGTAGCGGATCGCGGTTTGTCTACGTTTTTGACCGATCCGACAGCATGAACGGTAACGGCGGGATGCCGCTGCGGGCGGCCAAACGTGAATTGATCAAAAGTTTGAACAGTTTGACGGACCGCCAGCGTTTTCAGATCATCTTTTACAACGACCAACCCGAGCCCTTCAAAACCGTCGGTATGCCGGTGCAATTGATGACAGGTGAAAAGGCGACATTGGCTCGCGCCCAGCGTTATGTCGACTCGATTACCGCGTTTGGCAGCACCGAGCATGACAGTGCTTTAAAGTTGGCACTGCGAATGGATCCCGACGTGATCTTTTTCTTGACCGACGCACGCATTCCGCGATTGTCGACGTCCGAGCTTGCCGAGATCCGTCGCCGTGCCCAGCGTAGTGGGACCACGATTCACGCGATCGAATTTGGTGCCGAACCGGTGTCGCCGCCGGACAGTTTTTTGCGTGAACTCGCAGCCCAAAATCTGGGGCAGTATCAGTACGTCGATGTTCGTTCGCTCGGCAGCAGGATGGAGCCGTAAAGTTGAATCGAATTCTGTATCTAACCATCGCGGCCCTTTTGTTGGTTCTGCAAACCGAGGCGTGGGCCGACAAGGTCTGGCTGGAACCGACGCGGCCCACCGCAGCCCAAAGTGATTGGTATCCGCAAGCGATCCAGGCGCATGTGGGCGAGATCATTGCACTGGATGCGAAACAGTTGACGATGCGAATGGCGGGCGACGAGAAAGAATCGCTGTTCGCAGCACATCGAGTGATCTGGATCGAGCCAGCGGACGTCGGCGAAAAGCAAGCGGGTGCGATCAAGTTGTTCGAGCAGAAGAAGTACGACATGGCACTGCGTGGGTTGCTTGATTCACTTAGCGAGCGGCCCCCGGTGTGGCGTCAGCAATGGTTGTCGATGGTTGCGGCGCAGGCGGCTTGGCGAAGTTCACGCGGAGCGATCGCGTTGGAATTGGTGTCCCAGTTGGATCGTCGGCCGTTGCCACCGATCACATTGGCGTGGCTGCCGATTGCATGGCGGAACACGCGAGGAATTTCCAGCGCCGCGACGACCGATGCGGCCCTCAAACGACTCGGTGATCCATCTGCTGCGGTGCAACTTGTCGCCGCCAGTTGGTTATTGTCGACGGACCGACGTGAGGCTGCCACGGGAACGCTAAAGACACTCAGTGCCGACAATTCACGGCCAGTGATCGCTCGTTTAGCCGAAACGGTGTTGTGGCGAACGACGGCGCCGCCCGAGGTTGCTGCGGCGGCCGCGCGATGGCAAGAACGGCTTGATGCGTTGCCGATCGTGCTGCAAGTGGGGCCGACCGTTGCGATTGTCGAGCTATTGAGCAATGCGAATCAAGACGACGCTGCGGCGCGATTGAAGTTATCGCTCGAGTTGACTCCGCCACACCCGCACCCTGATTTGTAGCGGTGATGCGCAACGCGATGAAGCGTTTTTCTTAGCGTAGCGGAAGTCGTCAAGACTTTCGGTCCACGGCGAGTGCTCTTCCGAAACTCTTGACGAGTTCCGATACGAAATGCTTCATAACGTTACCTAACCGGGCGGCCACGTCATCTTTCGGCCGCCGAGCAGGTGAAAGTGCAAATGTGGGACTTCTTGGCCACCGTCGCTACCGCAATTGACAACCAAACGGTAACCATCGGTTAGCCCTTCGGATGCGGCAATCTTCGATGCCACCATCACACAGCGGCCAACGGTTTGCTCGTCCTCGTCACTCAAATCATCCAGCGACATAATCTCGCGTTTGGGGATGATTAAAATATGAGTCGGCGCCTTGGGCGTTATATCGCGAAACGCCAAACAAGTGTCGTCTTCGAAAACGACGTCCGCTGGAATTTCGCGATCAATGATCTTGGTAAAAATCGATGGCATTGGCTTAAACCTTCTCTTGCTTGCCGGCTTTCAAACGAAGAAATGCGTCGAGAAACCCTTGCAGTTCGCTGCCGTTCATCACGGCGTTGAAGCTGCCAACGTAATGACCCGTTCGTGCATCTTTGACACGTTGATCGGGGTGCAAAAAGTAGTTGCGAATCTGGCTGCCGAAACCGGTACGCGCTTGCGTGGCGTACTTGGTCGCATCCTCGGCGTCCCGTCGATCCTCTTCGATCCGAGCCATCTTCGCTCGCAACATCTTCCAGGCGGTTGCCTTGTTCTGATGCTGGCTGCGTTCGTTCTGGCACTGGACGACCGTGTTGGTCGGAATGTGAGTCAAGCGAATCGCACTGTCGGTTTTATTGACGTGCTGTCCCCCCGCACCCCCGGCGCGATAGGTATCGATCCGCACATCCTTTTCCTCGATGTCGATCTCGATCGAATCATCGATTTCCGGAGTCACGCTGACGGCTGCAAAACTGGTTTGTCGTTTGCCTTCACTGTTAAACGGGCTGATCCGCACTAGGCGGTGGACCCCTTCTTCGCCTTTGAGATAGCCATACGCCATCGGTCCACGCACCGCAATCGAGGCGTGGTTGATCCCGGCTTCTTCGTTTTCTTGTCGGTCGAGCAGTTGGATGGAGTAATCCTGGCTGACGGCCCAAGCGGAATACATCCGCAGCAGCATATCGGCCCAATCGTTGGCGTCGGTTCCGCCATCGCGGGCGTTGATCGTGATGATTGCCCCGGCCGAATCATTGGGGCCGTTCAGGAGTGCTTTGAGCTCCAAATCGTCCAAAATATTCTCGAGCCGCTCAATTTCGCCCGCTACCTCTTCGGCGATCGACTCGTCCTCGTCCGCCATCTCGAATAATGCATCAAGATCCTCGACCGCGGTAGACAATTTCCCCATAGGACCGACAATAGCTTTCAGTCCCTTCAGTTGTGCAACCACCACTTGGGCCGCTTCGTTGTCGTCCCAGAAGTCGGGTTGGCTCATGCGAGCTTCGATCGACTCAATTTCTTCACGCTTAGCAGCGTAGTCAAAGAGAGTCTCCGAGTTGGACCAGACGCTCGCGGATTTTTTTGCTGCGTTGAACGAATTCGGCATCCACGGGTGGGGTGAGCTCCAGGAAAGCGGGTGAGTGAGGGAACCGGTCTGTTAGCGATCGGATCGGGTTTCGAGGGTGATCCAGACAAATAAATCATATCGAGTTAAGGGAAAAAGATACATGGCACGGGTGGTTCTAGCGATGAGTGGCGGCGTCGATTCCAGCGTTGCTGCGCACTTGTTGCTCGAGGCGGGCCACGAGTGTATCGGTGTCTTTATGAGGCACGGCGAAGAATCGAGCCGCGTGTGCAGTACCCCGTCCGCAGCGGGTGGTGAATCGGATGCCGCAGGCCAAGCTGCAGGGGCACTGCCGGTGCTCGGCGGACTTCACCAAGCTCGCGCCGATCACAAACAAGGCTGCTGTACCGCCTCGGACGCCGCCGATGCTCGACGCGTTGCCTCGAAAATGGGGATTCCCTTCTACGCCCTCGATCTGCAAGAAGATTTTCGCCGCATTGTTGACTATTTCGTCGACGATTACCTCAACGGCCGCACGCCCAATCCGTGTGTGAAGTGCAACAATTGGATCAAATTCGGCCGTTTGTTCGACTATGCCGACGGCGTCGATGCCGATTTTGTGGCGACGGGGCATTACGCCCGAATGGTCAAAAACGGCGACCAATCCGAGCTGCATCGGGGGCTCGATTCCAACAAAGATCAATCGTACGCACTGTTTGGGATCGGTGCCGAGCGGCTCAACCGGATGCTGTTGCCGGTCGGTGGCTTTGAAAAGCCTCGGATTCGCGAAATGGCAATGGAGCTTGGGATGGGGGTCGCTGGCAAACGTGACAGCCAGGAAATCTGCTTCGTCACGCAAGGCCATCACAGCGATTTTGTCAAAGCGAGACGCCCCGAAATGGTGGGTACAACCGCAGGTGAAATTGTGACCACCGACGGCAAAGTCGTCGGAACGCACGCCGGGTACGAAGCGTTCACGATCGGCCAACGAAAGGGACTTGGCGTGGCGATGGGGACACCCCATTTTGTCGTCCGGATCGAAACGGAGACGAATCGAGTCGTGATCGGGCTGCAAGAGGCCCTCGCTCGCGAAGGATTGACAGCAAATGAGGCGAATTGGCTGGTCGATCCTGCCACGCTACCTGATCGAGTGGGAGTGCAGATTCGCTATAACGGATCCCCGCTGCCGGCTCGTGTTTTTGTCGATCCTGGGGATCCCGAGCAGTTCACGGTCGAGTTCGACGAGCCTCAGCTAGCAATTGCCCCCGGACAGGCCGCCGTCGTTTTTGACGACACGCGAGTGCTCGGAGGGGGCTGGATTCAGTAATTTGAACGATATCGACGAGGCGGCATCATGATTGCTAGGATGCAGTTCACTTGTTTTGCCCAATCGTTAAAGTTTTAGGAATGGTTCATGGGTCTATATGACCGCGACTACGGACGCTCGGATGAACGCACCCCGTGGGACCGAGTCCAGAATCCGCGAAGTATGACGATCGTTTTGATCGTCATTAATGTCGCTGTGTTCTTTGTCGACATGATCTTCGCACAGAAAGGCGTCAGTCAGCTGGTGCCTTGGCTCGCCGCCCAGGCCAGCACGGTGACTCATCCGTGGATGTGGTGGCAGTTTCTGACCTACGGTTTCACGCACGATCCGAACAATATCAACCATATATTGTTCAATATGATCGGGCTGTTTTTCTTCGGCCGCATCGTCGAGCGTCGGATTGGTCAGCAAGAATTCCTGAAATTTTACCTGGCAGCCATCATCTTGGGTGGCATCGTGGCATCGATCTCATTTTGGATCAAAGGTGGCGGCCCGGTGATCGGGGCCAGTGGTGCGGTTGTGGCAACAACGATTTTGTTTGCCTTCTACTATCCGCATCAAGAAGTGTTGTTGATGTTTGTGATCCCGGTGAAAGCTTGGATCTTGGCCGTCGGCTTTGTGGCGATGGATTTCGCTGGTGCCTTGGGTTTGATGGGGAATTCCCCTACCGCGTTTGAGGTGCATTTAACGGGAGCCGCGTTTTCAGCCGCCTATTTCTACCAACGCTGGAATTTCCGCTGGCTCGATTTGGCGGCGCTCTCGGATTTGCCGAGCTATTTCCGCCAGCGATCGCGTCGCATGAAGCTGAAGATTCACGATCCGGATCGAAAATTGAACCAAGACGCGGCGGAGGCGGACCGAATTTTGGCAAAAATTCACGCCAGTGGCGAAGCGAGCTTAACGCGATCCGAACGTAAGACGTTAGAACGATACAGTCGACGACAACGTGAAAAACGTGATCAACAATAAGATCCACTACCTCTTTGCTCTAACCAGGATACAAATGATGATTCCACGAGTTTGCGGTGCTGCGGCGTGCCTGATGTTTTTCGCGGCGATCAACGCGAATGTTTTTGCCGAGGACGATGGGCGTTCGCGACCGCTTGCCGAGGGAGCCAAGGCGATCAACTTTGAATTGCCGGTTGTGGGCGGCAAAGATTTCATCGAATTGCAAGAAGAATACAAAAAGGGACCAGTCGTCGTCATCGTGCTGCGAGGCTATCCCGGATACCAATGCCCGCTGTGCAGCAAGCAAGTAAGCAGTTTGGCGAACCGTGCCAAAGCACTCTCTCAAGCAGCATCGCGAGTGATCCTGGTTTACCCGGGCGAAGCGACGTTGCTGCAGCGACATGCCGAAGAGTTTATGGGGTCGCGAAAATTGCCTGCACCGCTCGTGATCGTCCGCGACGACGCGATGGAAATGGTGACTCAGTGGGGTCTTCGCTGGGATTCACCTCGCGAAACCGCGTACCCTGCAACCTACGTGATTGATACAAATGGTCGTGTCGCTTGGTCCAAAGTCAGTAACTCGCACGCTGGGCGAACCACAGTCGAAGAAATCATGAAAGAGCTGCGAAAACTATAAATGTGGGATAGGCTTCCAGCCTGTCATCGGTCCACCCTTTTCACAGTCGTTGATCGCTCCGCGATCAAAACGTAAGCTCGCAGAGCGACTGTGAACATATTGTACAACGCCTTCACAACTACCACTACAAATAACGGACACTAGATTGACTGCTCGCATTCATATTGTTGGGATTGGCGACGACGGACTTGATGGGTTGACGGGTCAAGCGAGAAACTTGATCGACCAAGCGACCGTTTTGGTGGGCCCGTCGCAGTTGCTCGGAAAAGTTCCAGCCTCCACTGCCAAACGCATTGTCGTTGGCAGCAACCTTGAACAGCTGCAACAATCGATTCGCGAACTTGGCGACCAACCTGCGGTGGTTTTGGCGGGGGGCGATCCGCTGTTTTATGGCATCGCGCGTTACTTGACCGAAACGTTTGGCAAAGATCGTTTTGATGTGGTACCGCACGTCAGCAGCATGCAGTTAGCGTTTGCGCGTGTCAAAGAGAGTTGGGATGATGCCTACCTGACGAATCTCGCGAACCAATCGCTTGATCGTGTGGTGGATAACGTTCGCACCGCCGAGCGTGTGGGGATCTTTACCACCGAGGATATTTCGCCATCGGTGGTTGCCGAGGCATTGTTAGATCGACGCATTGATTACTTTACCGCCTACGTTTGCGAAGATCTTGGCACGCCCGATGAAACCGTGACGCAAGGGGATTTGACTTCGATCCGAGGTCAATCGTTTGGCGTCATGAACGTGATGGTATTGGTGCGAAAATCGGGAGCCGCCGATCGTCCCAGCGGCAGTGCGAACCGTCGCTTGTTTGGTAACCCCGACGATCTGTTTTTGCAATCGCGGCCCAAACGGGGTTTGTTGACGCCTGCCGAAGTCCGCTGCATCGCGTTGTCTGAACTCGATCTGACAGCGAAAAGTATCGTATGGGATGTCGGTGCCGGCTGTGGATCGTTGGCGATCGAAGCCGCTTCGATTGCGACTCAAGGCAAAGTGTTTGCAATCGAAATGGATGCCGAGGATTACGGATTGATGATCGAGAACGCGAAAATGTTCGACGTTCCCTCGTTGATTCCGGTCCACGGCCAAGCCCCCGACGCCTGGAAAGACCTTCCCGATCCGGATGCCATCTTTGTGGGTGGTACGGGACGCGTAGTGCCCGATTTAGTGTCGGCTGCCGTGCCGCGATTGGCCCAAGGCGGCCGCATCGTCGTCAATGTCTCTAGTCCTGATAATCTGGTTTCGGTCCAGAACGTGTTCTCCAATGTGGGACTGGTTCAGGATGTGCGAATGATCAATATCTCGCGAGGTCAGTACCAAATGGACCGTGTCCGTTTCGAGTCGCTGAATCCAACCTTCTTGGTTTTGGGCAGGAAATTGAAATAGTTCCGCCTTGGCTTTGCCAGCGTATTTTGCGAACTATGCTAGGGGCCGATCGAGGGTCGTCGGACGCGTTCCCTCGTAGTGGATCTTGCTAAAGATCCCGCACGCAGGATCTTTAGCAAGATCCGCTACACCGCTTATTTGCTTGGCATTCAACGATCGGTCCCGTGGATGCCCTTTTCCTCTCTCGTACCATCGCCATTCGCTATGCAGGTTCATAAGGCAGTTATCACCGCCGCGGCCCCGAAACAGAACACGTTGCCGCTGCAACAACTGGTCGACCGCAATGGCGAGACCAAGACGGCGCTGCAGTTGATCGTCGAAGAAACCCTCTCAGCCGGCATCGAAGAGATCTGTGTCGTGATCCGTCCAGGCGACCAGGAGGCCTACGAACAGGCCGCCGGGACTCACTTGGCCAGCATCCAGTTTGTCGAGCAACCTGAGCCTCGGGGCTACGCCGACGCGATCTATCAAGCGAAGTCGTTTGTCGGTGATCAGCCGTTTCTGCATCTTGTCGGCGACCACTTGTACCTCAGTGCATCCGACATTCCGTGTGCAAAGCAGTTAATCAAGATTGCCAGTGAGTTTGAGTGCTCGGTGTCGGCGGTGCAGTCGACTCGCGAAAACAAACTGCCCTACTTTGGCATTGTCAGCGGTCCTCATCTGCCACGCCGCGATGACTTGTACGAAGTCGAAGCGGTGGTCGAAAAGCCGACACCGACCTATGCCGAGCAAGAACTGGTGACACCGGGACTGCGAGCGGGACACTATCTCGGATTTTTCGGCATGCATGTGTTGACCGCCGAAGCGATGATGTCGATCGAACAATTGCTTGCCGATCATGCACACGAAAAACCTTCGCTGTCGGATGCCTTGGCGATGTTGACGTCACGCCAACGCTACCTCGCCTATCGCTTGCAAGGTTCACGCTACAACTTGGGTGTCACCTATGGCTTGTTGATCGCTCAATTGGCGATTGGTTTGTCGGGGCGTGACCGCGATCGGATTTTGACCGAAATGGTCGAGTTACTCGCCGCTCGAGCGGAAGGAATCACGGCTCAATGATTCGTTCTGCAACCAACCCGCTGATTGAAATTATCACTTCGGACGACGATGCGGTTCGCGATCGATCGCTCGAATCGGTGTGTCACGATCAGACGCTTGATCAATTGCTTGGTCACGTCGAGGTGCTCGACACGTTTCGACGCAAAGAAGATAATTTGTATCGGCGTGTGCGGGCGTTGTTCTTCTTGTCGGCGATTTACCGCTACCACTTGCCATCGCGTTTGTCGGTCGAGCAATCGGGACGGATTCCGTACGAGGGTTACGAGCACTTGTTGGCTCGTCGGTTTATGGAGGCGATCGATTGTTTTTTGGCTTATCAGCAGCAAGCTGGGCCGAGTGACGCGTTAGCGAGTGCGTTGTCGCAAGCGTACCATCAACTCGGGTTTCAAACGCTTGCCGATCAAGTTCGTCGCAGCGTCCGCACGGTCCGAGGAAACCAGTGGATGTTCCGCGTCGGCCATCCTGCGGATCACCCGCTGCGAATCCGTAGCGAGTTGGTCGAAGTGGATCCCGCGACCGGTACCTCGCCGCTGATGAAGGAAACGACGGCGGTGCGAATGGATTTTTCGCACAGTGCGTGGAGTGACATTTTCTTTCTCGGGATGGATTTTCCCGAGGGAGCTCGGGTGCTGAACGTCTCGGTCGACCTCGGGGTGCGTGGCCGTGATTCGGAAACGAAGCCGCCGATCGAAACCTACCTGCGAATCATTGACGAACCGGTCATTCGGTTGACTAGCGTTGATCTCGGGGCGACGACGACGCTGCGTTCAATTTCGGAGACCTTCGATTTTGCACGCGATTATTTGGGGTTGCTCAAGGCGGCGTTGATCGCCGCGGGCATCGTGCCACCGGGGCTGGAGGGATGTCGCGAGTCGATGGAAGACCTTTTGAAGGTCATGCTCGGCCCAGGACGTGGATTGGAATTGGTTAGCAAGATCAACGATATCCCCAAAGGATCGCGGCTTGCGGTTTCCACCAATCTGCTTGGTTCGCTGATTTCGCTGCTGATGCGGGCGACCGGGCAAGTTAAATCGCTGACAGGTCCGCTCAGCGAAGCCGACCGCCGCTTGGTCGCCGCGCGAGCGATTCTGGGCGAATGGCTTGGCGGCAGCGGTGGCGGATGGCAAGATTCCGGCGGCGTTTGGCCCGGTATCAAGCTGATTTCCGGAGCCTCCGCCGAAGAGAACGACCCCGAGTACGGCATTAGCCGTGGACGTTTGATGCCGGTTCATCATGTGCTCGGCAGCGACGAAATCTCTGATGCAATGCGTCAGAAAATTCAAGAGTCGTTGGTGCTTGTGCACGGAGGAATGGCCCAGAACGTGGGCCCGATTCTGGAGATGGTGACTGAGCACTATCTGCTGCGTAGCGAGAATGAATGGCAGGGCAGGAAAGAAGCGATTCGAATTCTTGATGAGGTCGTCGAGTCGCTCAAAGCAGGCAATATCAAACAAGTCGGCGATGTTACCACTCGCAATTTCGAAGGCCCACTGCAAACGATCATTCCGTGGGCGACCAACCGGTTCACCGATTCATTGATCGACCAGTGCCGCGAGCGTTACGGAACGCAGTTCTGGGGATTCTGGATGCTCGGCGGGATGGCGGGCGGCGGTATGGGATTCATCTTTGATCCCAAAATCAAACCCGAAGCCCAGGTGTGGCTCGGCAACGCGATGGTCAAGACAAAAAGGGATCTGGAGACATCGCTGCCATTTGCCATGGATCCAGTCGTCTATGACTTCAAAATCAACGACAACGGAACGAGTGCCGAGTTGCTCAGCGGCAACGATGCGATGCTGCCCGACCGTTATTATGCGCTCGTGTTGCCAGCGTTATTGCGAACGCCGCTACGAGATTTGTCGCTCCGAACGCGATCGGAACTCGAGCGAATTAGCAAACGATGCCAAGATGGCGAAACTGGCAGTGCGACAGCAGGACTGTTGCTTGAGAGTATCCTGCCATCGGCTGCGGTCGAACACTCCAGCGGATCGTCGCTGGGGTCGCTATTGAATCAAATAGGGTTTGACCGGTTCCAGCACGAACAAATTCGTGCCGATTTGATCAGTGGACGGATCGGGTTGTCCCAGAATCGTCTGCCTGCCAACACGATGATTCAAGATGTGAAGCCCGAGCACGTCGTCGATTTGCGTGAAGGGATCGATCCGAAATATGCTGATTTGGGATCGGCGGCAATCAAGGCAGGCAAGGTTGCGGTGGTGACGCTGGCGGCGGGCGTCGGCAGTCGCTGGACCGAGGGTGCCGGTGTTTGCAAAGCACTTCATCCATTTTGTCGTTTTGCCGGTCGCCATCGCAGTTTCCTGGAAGTGCATCTTGCCAAAAATCGAGCGATCGCCGAACAACTCGATGCCTCGATCCCGCATGTGTTTACCACCAGCCATTTGACCGACCAGCCGATTCGTGAATACCTCGATCGCAATGACTCTTTTGGTTTCGGCGACAACTTGCTGGTTTCGACCGGACGCAGTGTGGGGCTGAGGATGATCCCAATGGTGCGTGATTTGCGATTTTTGTGGGAGGAAACTGCTCAGCAGATCCTGGATGAACAGCAACAAAAAGTACGCGAGAGTTTGCGAACCGCGCTGATTGGATGGGCGAAATCCGTGGGCGAGGCCAGCGATTACACCGACAATGTGCCAAGTCAGTGCATCCATCCGGTAGGCCATTGGTTCGAGATTCCCAATATGCTCCGCAGCGGTGTGTTGCAGCAAATGCTGGATCGCCAACCGCAATTGGATTATTTGTTGCTGCACAACATCGACACACTCGGGGCGAACGTCGATCCGGCGTTCCTGGGGCGTCACATTGCCGGCGAAACCACACTTAGCTTTGAAGTGATCAGCCGCCGTTTGGAAGACCGTGGCGGCGGACTGGCGCTGGTCAATGGCCGACCACGACTCGTTGAAGGGCTGGCGATGCCCAACGAGCAGATCGAGTTTGATTTGACTTTCTATAATTCGATGACGACATGGATTTCGATCGACGGATTGCTGAAGTCATTCGGATTGACAAGAGCCGATCTGGCTAATTCCGAGCGAGTCGACCAAGCAATCCGCGAGATGGCGCAGCGGATGCCAACCTACATCACGCTCAAGGATGTCAAGAAACGCTGGGGCAATGCACAAGAGGATGTTTTCCCCGTCGCTCAGTTTGAAAAACTGTGGGGCGACATGACCGCGATCGCCGATATCAGCAGCTGTTTCTTCGTCGCCCCACTCCGCCGCGGCCAACAACTCAAAGCACAAGCTCAGCTCGATCCATGGAAACGCGACGGCAGCGCCGACTACATCGA
>CAXBHV010000029.1:0-15237 GCA_963974855.1 uncultured Rhodopirellula sp.
ACGGTATCGACGCTTTGACTTCTCTGCTTGACGCGATTGAAGATCGTGAATATTTCTGGCTCGTTGCCGATGCCGCGATCACCTTTCAATCTCCCAGATGACTCCGATGCGCATCCTACTGATCGTCCACGCCGTTCTCTTACTACTCGCGTCAACCGCCTTCACGATCGTCACGGCGTTGTTTGGTGCAAGGTCAATTCTATGGTGCTACTATCGCTACTCGTTCCGCTCTGGCTTTGGGACACAGTACGTCTCGGACTACTCATTGCCGGTGGTTGCCACCTACCTGCTTGCATTCGCGTTTGGGATTCTTGGTTTTGCAATGGCGTACCGTGATGGCCGGCGAGTCACTGGATGCGTGGGTATTATCTTGTCCGCGATAGGCTTCATTTCGTTTGCCATCGAGTCCTCGCATTGGCTAGTCGACCACCACCGATCCTGGGTCGCGATCGCGCCGGCAGCAATGCTCGCGTTGGTCGTGATCGCGTGCGTTCCGCGACGTAGGATTTTGACACCAGAATTGACACCGAGTCCGAACTAGGACCGACGGGCAAGCCTGAGGTTTCGTGGTCTGTCCAACGGATGCTTGCGTAAGGAGACTTTCGGCTATCGTTGAAGACACCGTAAACGCTTGGCGAGTTTCGTTATGAGAGCCTTGCACACGATGACAGGCTGGAAGCCTATCCCACTGTTTGCAACCATTCCGTTCGGCAAGGATAGAATGGCCGCGATTGCGAAACCTCGTTTTGACAATCGCCTGCGTTTGCAACGGTCGTTGTTAATTCGGTTCCTACATCGTCCAACAAGCTCGAGTAGATCGCTAATAACTGCGACGCTTGGTGCTCGGCCCCATACAAACGAGCGATCACGTTCTGATTTTGCTGGATGATCGTTTTGTCCGGAAGTGACGTGACTCCGTCGATCACGCTGGCGCATGCCTCGCGAACTTCGTTGCGAAACGCATGGTCGTCACTTAGGCAGCGAAGTACGGCGACTTGTCGCTGCGGTACCAACGATGCAAAATCGATCGTGCTTTCCGAGACATCGAATGAGGGAGCGTCGGGGCGAAACGTCTTCGGCAGCGTCGACCAAGCTTGCTCAAACGCTTGCTTTGTTTCTTGGACAGCGGCAGCCAGCCAAGTTTGCGTCCCGGGAATCGGCAGCCTCTCATACTGATTCGGCAACTGGATTCCGCTGTCCAGAAAATCGCCTGTCACCGACGGCAAATCGCGTGCGATCACCGGGCGTCCCGCCAGCCATGGCTCGAGCATCGCCATTCCAAAGCCCTCCGCGACACTGGTGGAAACAATAAAATCGGCGGCGGCGAGATTGGTCAGAAAGGGAACGCCATCGGCAGCATCAAACACGACTCGCGGTGAGACTTCCGACGCGATCGATTTCCACCGCAAGTACGAACGCCTCTCGACGGGCGTTTCGGGACACAACGTGATCCCCGCGAAAACAGACTCACCCGCCAGTTGGCTGAATAACAAAAACTCGCCGACGTTTTTGCGACGAATACCTCGCACCGGATAAAGACACCACCGCGCGTCGACAGGCAAACCGAATGTACGGCGAACATGATCGAGCGATTCCTCGTGATCGGGCACGTCGTTCGGCAAACGAACCGAGTTCGGCACACAGTGCACCTGGTCCGCCGGTACGCCGATCCGCCGCAGCACCTCGGCGTCACCTCCCGTCAACGTGCCGTAGTGGATCGTTGGCGAAACCGGATACAGATACCGGTCCAAGTCCGCAGGCGTTTGGGCAGCAATCGCATCAATCAAGCGGCGGTAATTTTCGGGACGATTGTCTTCGGCAAAATCATGGATCTGCAAAAATTGACGCCAACCACTCGCAGCCAATCGAGCAATCGCGGCAGGCAGCGCCGTGTTCTTGCCCAAACTGTGGTTGTGCCAATGCAGTACTGTATCGTCGGCCGCGATCCCGGGCTCTGCCAAGCGATTCTGCAATTCCACCACAATCGAATCAGCCCGCGAATCGGCCGTACCCTTGGCAAGCGAAGGTGAATCGTAGTCCAGTGCGTCCAGGGCGAGATGTTCAATGTTCGGGATTCGCAGTCCCGAGACCCGAGAACTCGAAACGAGTAGGATTCGGTGAGCCGACGCTTCGTTTGTGATCGCATGCACGTGGTTCTCGATCACTTGCGTTACCCCGCCGGATTGCAAATGGCAATGCAGAATAACGATATTCATCGAGCGGGCTTCCAATGCTTGGTTCTGAAGGCGGTCATGTACACCGTGACCACCGGCTTAATTCGACTTTCGTTCTAATGTAGAACAATTGTCCCCAATTGTTCATCCAGCACACGTGGCTCAAACGCGCGAAACAGTTGAGACAACGGTTCTACATTGCAAAGGAAAAAGGGGCGACTGTGGCAATCGCCTCGTATCACCACTAGAATGATCCGATGATGTTCGGCGAGAACAAAACCACGATAAAGCAAAAAAGGCGACGAGCAGTGAGTTTAGATTCAGGAAATTTATCACAATCACCGTATTCGCCACCCCAGCGGCATGGATCGCAGCCTCAATCCAGCGACATGGTCGTGGGCAAGAAACACTCGGGTTTCGGGATCGCATCGTTCATCATGTCGATTCTGGTCGGCATCGGTGCCTTCAGCGTGATCTTGGTCGCCGGATACGTTGAAGCGTCGAGTCCCGAAGGCATCAATGAAGAATCTCCGATTGCGATCATTGTTGGCCTTTGCGTTTTCGGCGTCATCGGGCTGAATATTCTGGGTATCGGGCTTGGGGTGGCCGGCCTGTGCCAATCCAACCGCTCGCGAGTCTTCGCGATTCTCGGACTCGTCTTTAACGGATTGGTGATCATGGGCATCATCGGAATCATGGCGCTCGGAGTCGCCATGGGCGGCTAACGCTCTGGCAGATCTAAGTACGAGGGAGGTCGTAGCGAAACTCGCCAAGAGTTTCGGTACAAAATGTGGGATAGGCTTCCAGCCTGTCATCGCAGCAAAGGCTTCCCGTAGCGAAACTCGCCAAGAGTTTCGGGGGCCAAGGGTGGACGAAAGTCTTCGCGACTTTCGCTACCGGGGATATTGCTCTTGATGACAGGCTGGAAGCCAATTCCACACGAAACTCTTGGCGAGTTTCGGTACGAGCATGCGAGGATTCGTTAATTAGAAACTTCGCCACCGCTTCCGCCAACTTCATAATGCTTTCCTGGCGTGGTCCTGGTATTCTATAGTTAACGGAGCCAATGACTTACGCTCCGCTGCCAAACACTCATCTTGATCGATTGTCGATCCCCTCACGTGTAAGAGATATCTGTCATGAGCCAAGCGACTCGCGAATTCACCGATTTGCTCCTTAAGAAAGGCATCATCAGCCTTGATCAACTCACCGAAGCCGAGGGGGTTGCCCAGACCACGAAGGCGGATGTCGGTGACGTGCTTGTCCAGATGGAGTATGCAACGCCCGAGGAAGTCGCACTCGCGCTCGCTGAATTTCACAAAATCCCCTTCGTTGACCTTCGCGAAGAACGTATCTCGGAATCGGTGATCGAATTGATCCCCGAATCGGTCGCTCGCGAAAATACCATCTTGCCGTTCAGCAGCGACGAAGATGGAACGTTGCGAATTCTGATCTCCGACCCCTTCGATTTTGCCACGGTCGAAAAACTGCGATTCATCCTCAACCGCAAGATCGAAACGGCATTGTCCCCCAAATCGGCGATCCTTGGGGCGATCAACCAATATTACGGTCAGGTCGAAGGTGAATCGGCTGACTCGATGCTGCAAGAATTCACCGATACGGCGATCGACTTTACCGAAACCAGCGACGACAGCGGTGGCGGTGGCGGCGGTGGAGACGAGACCATCGATGACACAAGCGCCCCCGTTATCCGGCTGGTCAACCTGATGATCCAAGAAGCGGTCCAACTGCGGGCCAGCGATATCCATGTCGAACCCTTTGAACATCGTGTTCGAATCCGTTATCGAATTGACGGCGTTTTGGTCGAGCGTGAAAACGTTCCTCGCCGAATGCTAGCTGCCGTGATCGCCCGTATCAAGATTCTGTCGAAGATCGACATTTCGGAAAAGCGAAGACCGACGGACGGACGAATCAAGATCACGGTGGGTGACAAGCAGCTCGATTTGCGGGTTAGTATCATCCCCACCAACCACGGCCAATCCTGCGTCATGCGTCTGCTGGACAAAGACAACATCAAAGTCGGTGTCCGCCAGCTCGGTTTGTCCGAGCGTGACTTCCGCAACTTCAACTCGCTGATCCGCCGCCCCAACGGCATCATCCTGGTGACCGGCCCGACGGGGTCCGGAAAGACGACCACGCTCTACGCATCACTCAATGCTCTGAACCGACCTGACCGCAAAGTGATCACCGCCGAAGACCCTGTCGAATACTACTTGCCGGGCATCAACCAAGTCGAAGTGAAGCACAACATCGGGCTCGACTTTGCTCGCATCATCCGCGCGATGCTTCGCCAGGCTCCCAATATCATTCTGGTGGGGGAGATGCGGGATCATGAGACTGCGGCGACTGGAATTGAGGCCAGCCTTACTGGACACCTGGTTTTCAGTACCCTGCACACGAACGATGCGCCCAGTGCGATATCACGAATGGTGGACATCGGTGTACCAGGCTATATGGTGGCGAGTAGTGTGATCGCGGTCTTGGCCCAGCGGTTGGTGCGGACCATTTGCCCCCGCTGCAAAGTGCGTTACCAGCCCACCGAAAGCGTGATCGCTGATTCGATGTTGCCACCGGAAATGATCAAGCAGGCAGAGTTCACCAAAGGCAAGGGATGTTCGTTCTGTGGACGCACCGGGTACCGAGGTCGAATCGGTATCTACGAACTGATGTTAGTGAACTCGAAACTGCGCGAATTGATGTTCAAAGGTGCTAGCACTTTGGAACTGCGTAATGCAGCCATAAGAAACGGTATGTCAACACTTTACGCCGATGGAATGCTGAAAGTGATCCGTGGCGTGACGACGTTTGAAGAGGTGAATCGGGTTGCCAAGCGAACCGAACTCGAAGACGTCGCGCTGGCCCATATCACCAAGGATTTGGCGTCTCTATGACCCCATTTTCAATGCTCGCAATTCAGTATTAGCAAGACGCGTGCTGTCTTCATTTTGACGCCGTGGCGTCAATTGGTGGCATATCTGGGGCGACCGCGAAAGCCCCACCTCTATCCGCATCATGGGCGGCAAGCAAACCCGTCCATGGCGTTTGTGTTAACGGTGGTCGCCAGTGATTCTTTCAAGTTGCGTAATTGCTGTCACCGCCGTCAAAACAGGCGAATTCTTTGAATGCGAGCAATATCGTGTGATAATGGAGCTACCGCCGCAATTATTCTTTCCTTCGCGGCTGCTTATCGATCGAACTTTTTTTGCAAATCCAAAAACGGAAAGTCAACGACTTTGTTAGTGGCACGACGCCTCAGTCCGGTTTCTCAATCAAGACGACGTGAAAGACCGGAGGGCTATTGCCCAATCGTTAACGCTTTTGCCCTAATCGCTAACAAAGTCCAGTCATTCGCTGCACGAGCAAATGGCATTTGGCTAACGCTACCGCAACCTGCTCTACCCGATCGGGTTACCGGAAACCGAACCGTTTTTCGACTCTCTATCACCCCTTAACCCATTAGACGTTCGCTCCATGGCCACGGTGCTCATTGACAAGCTGCTCCAGGCAGCAATCAAGCAAGGTGTCAGCGACATTCACATTGTCGTTGGCCAACCCCCCGTGTTCCGACTGCATGGACGGATGCGAAAACTGGATACCAAGACACTCGACGCGGCGGACGCGGTGGGTTTGATGAAGAGCATCACTCCCGAGCGTTGTCAGCGTGAACTGCAAGAGTCGGGCAGTGCCGACTTCGGGTTCGCGTTTGGCGATCAGGCCCGTTTCCGTGTTTCGGTGTTCAAGCAACGCGGTTTCATTTCGATGGTACTGCGACAAATTCCGAACGACAAACTGACGCCCGAACAGCTCGGACTGCCCGAGTCGGTGGTCAAGATGGTTCACCGTCCTCGTGGATTATTCTTGGTAACCGGGCCAACGGGATCAGGAAAAAGTACAACGCTGGCGAGTTTGATCAACTTGCTAAACGAGACCGTTGACCATCACATCATCACGATCGAAGACCCGATTGAGTTTTATCACGACCATAAAGAGAGCACGATTAACCAACGCGAAGTCGGCGTGGACGTGCCAAGTTTCTCTGAAGCGATCCGGCGTGCGTTGCGGCAAGACCCGGACGTCATCCTGGTGGGTGAGCTTCGTGACTTGGAAACCATCGAAGCGGCGATCAGTGCGGCGGAAACGGGCCACGTGGTTTTTGGAACGTTGCACACCAACAGTGCTCAAGGCACGGTCAACCGAATCATCGACGCGTTCCCAGGAAACCTGCAGGACCAGATCCGAACCCAATTGGCCAGTACGTTAATCGGCGTGGTCGCTCAAACGCTGCTACCGAAAATCGGCGGCGGACGTGTGGCGGCTTACGAGATCTTGGTGGTCACACCCGGGATTGCGAACCTGATTCGAGAAAACAAAACATTCCGCATTAACAGTGCGATGCAAACCGGAGCCAAATTCGGAATGCAATTGATGGACGATACGCTTTTCGACTTATGGCGAGACGAATTGATCACGGTGGAGGATGCACTCGGTAAAGCGCATCGCCCGGACGACCTGGCAAAACGAATTGTCCAATTCCGACACGGCGATGGCGACGCCCCCATCCCGATCCCGGAAGACAACGGAAAACATTAAGCAGTAACAGTAGGGCCGGTTCCTACCGGCCAAAGTGGGATAGGCTTCCAGCCTGTCATGCAGTCAGGCAGTAGGTCCGGTTCCCACCGGCCCATTCGCTTGCGATGCGTGGCCGGTAGAAACCGGGCCTTCCCGAAAAAGAGATCCTTTGACCCGAAACTCTTGACGAATTTCGCGACGAGAAAATGGCTGATGGACGACAAGGCCGGATGACAGGCTGGAAGCCTATCCCACATTTTTAAACTTCATCCTTTCAACTTCGAACCATTACCATGGCCGCACGTCGAATCGGACAAATCCTTGTTGACCTCGGGTTTATGACCGACGAACAACTCGAAATTGTGCTCGAAGAACAAGAGCAACAGCCGGGTGCACTGTTCGGTAAGATCGCCGAAGACATGCAATTGATCACCGACGAGCAGCTGATCCAAGCGCTCGCCGAGCAGATGTCGATGCAGACGGTCTCGCTCGAGGACGCTGAGATCCCAGCCGAGGTGCGTGACAAGATCACTGAGACGATGGCCCAGTTGTACCGGATCGTGCCGATTCGTTTCGACGAGGAAGCGAACTGCTTGACCGTTGCGACCTGCGACCCGCAGAACCTGACGATCCAAGACGAACTGCGAACGTTCTTGGGTTACGACATCGCAATGGTCGTGACGACTGAACGCGAGGTGCTGCAATACATCACCAAGCACTTTGACTCGGAATCCGAGAGCGTCGAGAAACTGGTCGCCGAGCTGGCGGACGACGAAGAGCTGAAGAAGATGGTTTCCGCACTGGAGACCGAAAAGTTCAACATCACCGACGCGGAAGCACTCGCCGATTCCGCACCGGTACGAAAACTTCTAAATATGGTTTTGTTGTTGGCGATCAAGGATCACGCTAGCGATATTCACTTTGAACCGTTTGAAGATGAATTCCGAATTCGCATCAAATCCGAAGGCGTGCTCTACGAAATGGTGCCGCCGCCTCGCCACTTGGCGTTTGCGATCACGACGCGGATCAAGGTCATGGCTAGTTTGGACATTGCCGAACGTCGGATGCCGCAAGACGGACGAATCGAATTGATGGTCGGGGGTCACCCGGTCGACCTTCGCGTCAGCGTGTTGCCGACGATCTTTGGCGAAAGCGTCGTCATGCGGGTACTGGACCGTAGCGTTGTGAACCTCAGTCTTGAAAACGTCGGGATGGATGCGGTCACGATGAAGGCGTTTCGCAAAGCGATCGATCGCCCCAACGGCATCATCTTGGTGACGGGCCCGACGGGTTCCGGAAAAACGACCACGTTGTACTCCGCACTGTCGGAGATGAACGACGTCAAAGACAAATTGATGACCACCGAAGACCCGATCGAATACGACATCGAAGGGATCATTCAAATCCCGATCGACAATGACGTCGGGGTTACTTTCGCAGGCTGTTTGCGAGCGATTTTGCGGCAAGACCCCGACACGATCCTGGTCGGCGAAGTCCGTGACTTGGAAACCGCCGAGATCGCGATCCAAGCGGCACTGACGGGTCACTTGGTGTTTAGCACGCTACACACGAACTCGGCCGCAGCGACGGTCACTCGGCTAAAGGACATGGGCATCCAAGCGTTCATGATTTGTGCGGCCGTCGAAGCCATTTTGGCTCAGCGATTAGTTCGCCGGATCTGTACCAAGTGCCGCGAAGAAACCAAGGTCAGCAGCAGTTTGCTATTTGACCTCGGCATGGATCGGGAATCAGTCAAAGGCAAAAAGTTCTTCAAAGGAACGGGCTGCGACAACTGTAATAACACCGGCTACAAAGGCCGGATCGCGCTGATGTTGATGAACGATGCCATCCGCGAACTGGTGATGAGCAACGCGTCGACCGACGACATCCGCGACAAGGCTCAGAGCGACGGAATGATCACGTTGCGAGAATTCGGAATGGCATTAGTCATGGATGGGATCACCACGCTCGACGAAGTGGTCCGAGAAACCGTCGAAGAGTAGAAGAGTAAACGAACAACGGCGGCAAGCCTGCGCCACCCAACGTCATGGCGACTTTCGCTACGACATGCAACTTAATTTCACCCTTAAAACCTCCAACATCCATCATGCCTGTTTATCAATTCGAAGCGATGGACGCGACCGGACAAGAAATCCGGGATGAGATCGATGCTGCCAACGAAGAAGAGGCGCAAACCACCATACGCCAGATGGGATACTTCGTTACGAAGATCTCCGTCAAGAAACAGGCAGCAGGCCAGACGGCGAAGGGCAGGAAAAAGCGGGGCCGTTCGATCGGGGGTGTCAAAAGCAAGTACATCTGTGCGTTCACGCGTCAGTTATCGATCTTGCAGGACGCCGGTCTGCCGATTCTCCGCTCGCTAAAGATCTTGGAGAACAACGAAAAACCAGGCAAATTGAAATACGCGTTGCAAGACGTGTGCGAAGAGATCGAAGGGGGTTCGACGTTAAGCGAAGCGATGGCGAAATCCCCCAAGGTTTTCAACCGACTGTACGTGAACATGATCAAAGCCGGCGAGGCCGGCGGTGCTCTGGAAACGATTTTGCAGCGGCTAGCAGAGTTCTCGGAGCGGTCAGAATCACTCAAGAAAAAGGTCAAAGGGGCACTGATCTATCCTTGCGTGGTTGTCACCGTGGCAGCCCTGATCTTGACGTTCATCATGTTGTTCATCGTTCCGACGTTTGAAAAGATGTTCGAAGAGTTCGGGTTAACGCTGCCGCTCCCTACATTGTTGTTGATTGCGATGAGTAACTACATCGCGCATTACTGGTTCCTGTTGATCGCAATGCCAGTCTGTTTCTTGATCTTCGTCAAACTGGTTCGCAAGTTCCGGCATGGCCGGATTGGGTTTGACAATTTCATTTTGAAAGTGCCGGTCTTCGGCGGACTGATCGAAAAGAACATTCTGGCTCGGACGACGCGAACGCTGGGGACATTGATCAGCAGCGGGGTGCCGATTTTGGAAGCGATCAACATCACGCGTGAGACCGCGGGTAACGCAGTGTTTGAGCGAATTTTCACCAAGACCAACGAACAGATTCGCGAAGGCGAAGTGATCAGCAAGCCGCTCAAGGAGCACAGCGAACCGGGGTTCCATCCGATGGCTTTGTTCTTTTGGGCGTTCTCGGGCATGTTCCCCGGCGTGATGGTGTTGTCGGTGGCGATCACCGCACGCGGCAGCAAGATTGACGAGGCCGGAATGGTCGGCAGTTTGATGATGATGTCGACTTACATGATCATCGGTGGCGGCGTGTTGTCGGGGCTTTGGTATGCCACCAAGATCAAATCCAAGGTGATCAGCGACTTGGTCGTCAACATGGTCGACGTCGGTGAAGAGACGGGCGAATTGGACACGATGCTTTACAAGGTCGCCGACACGTACGACGAAGAAGTGCGAAACTTGACCGACAGTTTAACCGCATTGATGGAGCCGATCATGATCGTGTTTCTGGGGTGTGCGGTCGCCTTTATCGTGATCAGTTTGTTTATGCCGCTGGTCGAATTGATTACCGGATTGAGCTAGTCGCGGAAAGCGTCAGTAAGAATCGCGGGTCGCAAGGCCCGCGGAAAACGAAACCATTTTTCAGTAGAACCGAATCACTCCATTCCTTTTTGAAACGTCATGAGCAGTCACAATTTCCTCGGCAAAACGCCTCGTCACGGTTTCACGCTGGTCGAGATCCTGGTGGTCATCACGATCATCGGCATCCTAACGGCCATCGCTATCCCCGCGATCAATAACGCGGTCCGTACCGCTCGCCAAACAGCAATCCGGATGGAGATCAGTTCAATCGAAACCGCGATCGAGAAATATCGCGAAAAGTACGGTGATTATCCGCCAGATTTCTCGGATTCCACCGTCGTCAGTCGCCACTACGCAAAACTGTTCCCACGGATGTCGACCAACGACAGCATGCTACTCACCGCTTTGATGTCTGGCACGACGATTGATCGCGCCGAGGCGCTCGTTTGGGCACTCACAGGTTACAGCGAGGATATCCAACGTCCTTTCACCGGCCCCGGGGGACCGTTGGTTTGGACGGGCGATGGAACTAATAGTTACACCGACACAGCGGTGACGGATACACAGCGACAAACCCCGGGCAACTTTCAAATTAACAACGATCGCGTCAATGCGTTCTACGATTTTGAAGCCAATCGTTTCGGCATTAACACACCGGATTCCACCGCGGCGCTAACCGGCACGAATCGCTATTTATCCAGCGACGGCGACGGCGACCTATTTCCAACTTACGCCGCACGATCCGGCGGCGCCCCCTTTGTTTACTTCGATTCGCGGACCTACACAAGCAGCTCGGGCGGATACAATGGATACTCGTCGGGATTTGGCTCAGTCCGTCCGTACTTCTCGGAACAATTCAACAACAACTCCACTGGCGCGGATTATTTGACACTGGATGCTGCATTGGCGGGCTGGAAGTTTATCAACCCAAATACGTTTCAAATCATCTCAGCTGGCTTAGATGATTCGTTTGGAAATACCGCCAATAATGCTGGTGGACAGCCGGTTTACTTCCAATATCCGTCAGGCGCCGCGATGGCACCGTCAACCGCCGTCGACACGCCTGGGGCACTTCTTATCACTGGCGTTTCGCGGTACCAAGAATCAACGTTTGGTTCTACGGACAATCCGCAATTCGACAATATCACGAATTTCAGCAAAGTGACACTGGCCGACGACGTTCCTTAACGTCCACGTCTAATCTTGAACGGCCATTGACTTATCGAATGACAAACGAGTGCACCTTAGTGTAAACAACTCGTACTAGGGGTCTATTATGAAGATCGAAATACAGGACCGTCCGCAATATCACAATGGATTCACGCTCGTTGAGATACTAGTGGTGATCGTTATTCTTGGCGTCATGGGAGGCATGGTGGTGACCGCCACTAACGGTGTCACCAATAGTGCTCGACATGCACGAACCAAGATGATTATCTCGGCCATTGATGGAGTGATCCAAGAACAATACGACTCGTATAAATACCGCCCGTATCCGATTGTTTTGCCGAATTTTTCACGAACGACGGGGAGTCCCGCCGTAACCGTAGACTATGAAGTTTTAGCGTATGAAGCAGCACGGGTTCGCTTAATTATGACCCGCGACATACAACGTATGGAATTGCCAGACAAAGTTACCGATGTGTTACAAGGCCCTCTTCCTTCTCCCCCCTGGCCCCCGACAACACTTCCACCGCCGTATTTAATAAATGCCCCTGCAACTATTAAGGCGGTAGCAAACCGCGTCGCAGAAGATCCTGTCAGCGGTCGTATAGTTCGGTATTTTGATCAGCGTGCTGAATCGATCGTTACGTGGGATACGTCTGGTAAGATTAAAACGTACCATGATCGGTATCGTTCCAACCGATCGCAAGGCAAATTTTGGTCACCAACAAATCAAGGCGCTGAATGTTTATACCTAATCATGTCAACATCATTTGTAGCAGGCTCTCCCGCCATTGATTCAATTCCAGCTTCAAACATCGGAGACACAGACAGCGACGGCATGCTCGAAATCCTTGATGGTTGGGGGACACCGCTTGAGTTCATTCGTTGGCCTGTGGGCTACAACGATCCAACCGCCGGTGTGCAAACCACGATCCCCGATGAATTTGACCCCTTTCGTTCTGACTTTGGCTACACGGTTGCGGGTGAAACGGCTCCGTACTCGCTGCGACCTTTGATCGTGTCAGCCGGAAGTGATCGAGAGTTTGGCATCGAGCCTACAGCCGCCATCGACTACTCGACTCAAAATTGGCCGTTGTCCTCCATGGACACAAAGGCGACCACCACTGTTGGTGATGAAAGCAAGGGGAGAACCAATCCCTATGTATTCCCTGACCCTTATTTAAGGCACGATGGGGTAACAATACTTCCCGGGGCGGTCACCGACAGCGTCGATGCCGCCGACAACGTGACCAACTTTGCGTTGCAGGAGTCACAATAATGCATAATCAACAACTCAAACGAGAGCACACTCGCACTCAGGCATTTACGCTGGTCGAGTTACTGGTGGTGCTGTTCATCATGTTGATGCTTGCCACCATCGCGCTGCCGACGGTCAAAAAGCTGCTTTCGGATCAAAAAGCATCGAGAGCGGCTAGAAACACTGCGATCTTTATCGATGCGGCTCGCAACCGTGCGATTGCAGAGAACCGATATGTCGGCGTCAGGATTGAACGATTGGGCACGGGATCATTTGGACAAGCGGCCTCGATCCGACTGAGACAATTGGTGGGAATACCTCCGTACACCGGAGACGCGACCGATGCCGTCGCAAAGCTGAAAGGAACGCCGATTAGTAGCGCGGAATTTAATGTTAGCGATTGCCCATTGTTATCTTTGAGTTCGAGCTTAATAAACAATTCAGATCCTGATGATGACCATCTCGCCCCTATTCGCATTGGCGACCTGTTGGAATTACCTGGTGGCCGATCAGTGCCGATCACAGGTATCACCGACAATTCAAGTCCAACACCTCCGCCTAGCGGAACTCCAGCGACGATTGCAACTGCAACGTTTGATTTAAATGAACCGAACATCAACGGCAACAACACATTTCCAGGGACCGTTCGTGATCCGCAAAATACAACGAAAGGAGATCCCGTAAAGTTTAGAATTCATCGAAGCCCGGTGCCTTCGTCGAGCACCATGTTTTCACTGCCGCGTGGAGTGGCGATTGACATGAACTATTCAGGCATTGGTGTCGGTGGGAATCAATTTTCGCCGGATACCGACGCAGGTGAGATTGCCGGAGATGTTGACATCGTTTTTGATCCCAACGGTAGCGTGTTCAGTGTCACGACCAATGTGTCGCTAAGCATGACGACCATGGGTTATCCCGTCGGCAAGATTTACTTGTGTCTGGGTGATAGCTCGAGTGTGATGGCCGATGGTGACAATTTGTTCCAGGGCAGCGGAAGCACGGTGGCGAACATTCGCAGGCTCGATTCGATTTGGATTGTCATTAATCCCGCTAGCGGACAAGTTGTCGTTGCCCCTTTTGCCACCGCGAACACGGTTCCCACAGACCCGTTTAACCCTCGCGATGCATCGTGGTATGACGCGCTGACTGAAGCTCGATCGCTTGCCAATGCATCTGCCACACTGGATTCCGAACCATGATTCGAATGATCAAAAACACGACCCGCTTAGGCGTCACGCTTGTCGAAGTCATCTTCGCCATCGGTGTGATCTTGATCGGTCTATTAGGATTGCTGTCGATTTTACCGCTCGCAGGACATCGTTCTCAAGATGCGATCAGCATGAATGTTGGCGCTGCGTTGGGTGACTCGGTTGCCAATGACGTCATGGCACGCGGATGGATCACAGAATCCAATCTCGTGAATCTTGACGCTCCGACACCGACAACGGTCGAGCGTACCTTAGGCGGAAGTGCTGAGAGTTTAATTCCTCCGTTTTGCATTGATCCAATGCTGGCTGCATCACCGCCGCCTGCACTTGCAAACACCTCTTACAACAGCAATTCCTTTCCTTTCTACAATCCGGCACACGATCCACTTTTGGATCCATCTATAGCAACTTCAATCAACTCCCCTGGCTTTGCGGGACAACCACGCATGGTCCGCGTACGATTGAGCGATCTTGCATTGACCGGATCAACAACAACAGTCCTGGAACCGGCTCAACGTCTTGAAGCAGCACGGACCATTGTGGAAAGCGTTGACGATTTACCGGAGTATCAACCTACGGATCGTTCTTTGCCAGCAACGATTGGTGGCTACCGAGCAACCGGAGACGCTACGGGTCTCAGCTACGGAAAAACACTTGCGTCAGGTGAGTTCTCTTGGATCATCACGGTTGATCCATTTCCAGGTAACGAAAGTGCTTTGATGTCGGTGGTCATTATGCGTAATCGAGAACGCATCTCAGCATTTCAAACGGCCTCGATCGATGCTCCACGCGAAAACGCTCTTTCCGAACGCGTCGCATTAGTCACCAACCCAGTGGGTTTCAATGGAGGTGCGGGCGGTTCGGTGACGTTGCTCTCGGCTGGTAACACCTTATCCGACCTGCGATCAGGTGACTGGATCATGCTATCGCGTAGCACAGACCCCACCAATGCGTTCACGCGAGCACAATCGGCAGTTCATCGCTGGTACCGTGTCGCTGCAGTTACGGGTGAACAGGAATTACTGACCCCTCAAGCCAATTCGCCTGGACCACCAAAAACGTTTGTTAACCTCTTGGACGGCACAAGCATCTTGCTTCCTGACAGCGATGCAGCTGTGGATCGAACCACAACGCAGGTGTGGCAAAAGACCGTTGTGCTCGATGGTTCAGATTGGCAGTTTTCATCGGTGATTCCAACCGGAGCATCCACTAACTCATTGACCTATGCCACGCTAATGGAAGATGTGGTTTCCGTCACCGAACGAACGATCTCAATTTCAAGTTTCTAGTCTAAGA
>CAXBHV010000030.1:0-15234 GCA_963974855.1 uncultured Rhodopirellula sp.
CACGGACCGTCATGGCGTTCGTGCCGTTGTTGTCCATCTGGTTCAATCGAACCAGTGGCCCCGAGTTATCGTCGAACTGGCTGTAACGCGTAATCTCGCCCGTTGATCGACCGGCATCCACTTGCGTCTCAAATCGAAGAGCGTTGGCGTTAATACTGATCGCCGTTCCGGCGTTATCGACGATCATGTTGTTAACGATGATCGGCTGGGCACCGGTAACATAAATGGTCGCAGCCTGGCTTGCACCACGCCCGTTACGCGTGCCGCTAGCGTTGGCAGCGTTATCCTTAAGCACCGAGTTGGCAATGCGCAGTTCTGCCTGGTGAACTTCAATTGCATTAAAGTTTGCCGAGCCCCCTTCGATTGGCGAATCACCGCCCGCAAAGGAGATCAAGGCGTTGTCGATGTTGCCCGACGATACTTGGCCAAAGAACAGTCCTGACCAATCGCCAGCCGTGCCAGTCGTGTAGGCTCCGCCGTCTGTATTGAAAGTACCACTTCCGCCATAGCGATCATCAAACAACGAAGTGAAAACAATGGGGCGATTCTCGGTTCCTTCGGCGATCAATGCCGATGCACCACGCTCCGCCTCGATTCGTGCTTTGCTGAGTTTAACCACCACACCTGGGTCGATCATTAAACGGCCCGCTGCTCTGGCGGTCAAAGCACCACTGGCACTTGTCTCAAAACCACCCGGATTGCCAGAGATGATCAAGCTCTGAGTCAAGACGTGAGCTATGTCAGTATCGTCAAATCGACCTGGCACAGTTAATCGCTCAATTGGCGAACCATTCGAAATATTGATACGGACATTCAATCCGTCAATCTTGTTTTGAACTAAGTAGTTGCCGTGAACGTCTGGGCCAATGCGTCCCATCGAGTCATCGAAGCTGTCTGGGCTAGCCGAGATGGCTGCGTTTTGGCTGTTCGATATATGATTGAAACTGATCGTGGGGCGCGCATCAATAACGTGAATCGGAGTGAAGGTCAACTCGTTTGTATCCACGAAGACCTTGCCGCCACCATTGTTGATATCTAAATGGTTGACATAGTTTAAATAGATGCCGCGATCTTCAAGGTCAGAGTCATCTCGAATGACCACCCCACCGAAGTCTCCAGGACTTGCACTACCGTTGCCGTTTGAGTCACCGCCGAACGCATCATTGTTGTAGGAACGCATGTAGACGGGGTCTTCAGGCGTACCGAGGATTTGAATTGCCGAGCCAGCTCGGCTGATGTTGATCGATGATGTGCCGATGTCGATGTTGGCTTTTCGTAACTTGATTAGCGCTCCGGCATCGATCATCAAGGTCGTGCCTTGCGGAACCAACAAATCTCTGCCGTCTCGCAGCGATGAATTGTCGCTCTTTACACCTACCAAATACGGCACGTTGTCGCCGAATGTACTAATGTCACCGTCCAAACCACCGTTGCCAACGACGCGAATCAGGTTCGGTGCGTTTACAAGTGTCTCGGTTCCATCGACATTCAATAAGTCGATACCAGAGATCTGAACCACACGGCTGCTTGCACCGATGGCGGCGTTGACCGAACCAGCCAACGCGGGTCCAGCGGCAGATGTATTGATCGCATTGGCAATATTCGTTGCGATTTGCGTCGGAGTTAATCCCGCAAATGCAATTTGCCCAGCCCCTCCGCCAAATGTGAATGCTACGGTCGGATTGATCCCATCGTTTACCGTGAACGAGTCGCCTGCAACGATTTTTGATGCTGCGTCCTTGGGCACAACAATGCGATTCTTGGCAAGGTCAATTGCCGCGTCGATCTCATCGATTGGATTGCCGATAGAACCATCGCCATCGGGACTACTCAAATTGGAATCGTTTGTTCGATCCACAAAAATGGTCGATGCTTGGTCGCTAGCTTGGAACCAAAACGAATGAACACCACCGGGGGTGCCATCGCCGTCGCCGTCAAGTGGCGTGCCGTTGGCATCGCGAAGCCCCGCATCACCCCGATCGGCTTCGAAAGCAAGCTTCAATTCATAAGCACCGTCGGTTGTTCCTCCATAACCGGAGTTAGGCACTTTCGGGTCGTAGTTTTCGTTACCCGTGCTGCTGACACCGACAAAATAGGTACCCGGTCCAAGTTCTAATTCCAAGAACGAGTCGTTGCCGTAGTAGCGGTCATTGCGAGCGATCAAATCATACTTGTTCGGATCGCTATCGTTACGTCGATACAGCGTCAGTACCGAGTCAAGCTTGCTGGGGTTTGTTTCAAAACGCTCGGCAACCGTTTCTGCCGACCACTTTCCTGATGCTTGAAGCACGAATTGATACAAGTCCACGTCCGTGCTGTTGGGCGGAACAATTCGCTGCAGGTGAACAACATCATGATCGCCGGGAAGGACGTCATTGGGTACAGAAGTACCGCCCATCACCGCTGGCAATTCGTAGGCGTGACTCAAACCGAGCGAGTGCAACATCTCGTGCATCATCGTGTCGGTAAAACCGTCGCCATATGTAGATTGTCCTGGGAAAGCCGCTCGATTGATCACAACGGCTGAAGGGCCGCCCAATCCTCCGACGCCGCTGGTGGGGCTAAGTGTCGGGTCGAGTGCCCGCAAGTCACCGACGCCGATCGACGTGCCGCCGCCACCCGATTTCGTCGTCTCTACAAACTCGTAACCCGATAATTCCGCCAGCACATCATAGATGCCGCGGACAATCCGTTTTTCTTCTTCTGTGATGAGGTTAGGGTAAGGTTGACCGCTTGGATTCGTTCCGATATTGGCGGGGAAGAAATACCCTCGCGTTGTAATTGCGCTGGGGGCTGTCAGCGTCGTTCCTGCGGAACCAATATGTGCTTCACGCTGAATCTCGCGATGGCCAGGTTCATCGGTGCCACCTGGATAAGGCGGCAGGGTCACGCCCAATGGTCCTTGAGGCTGAATCGTCGATCTCAACTTGATCCCGGCGGCTCCTAGCACACCCAACTTCGTGGCGTTGTCCACATCCGAATTGTTGTCATTGATGACTAACCCGGCAGCCGCCAAATTTGTGTTCAGAACATAGGATCCTGTTCCACGCGCGCCGCCGTTACTCTCAATTTTGACCGTGTAGGCACCTATTGCTCCGACGACAGTCGATAGCGTTACCGCGGTTCCATCGACACCGCTGACAGGTCCTGCAACCACCGCACCTAACGAATTCAACAACGAAACTTTGACAGCCAGCCCCGGCTGAGGTGTGACCGTGGCATTGACGGTCGCGCCGGCGTTTTCAACACGCAACGCGTACGTATCAACGTCCGTTAAATCACTGTTGAGACCGTTCTGATCTCCCAGAAAACTATTGACGACAAAACCACTGCTGACCCCGCTCGTTGTCGACGCACTATTTGTGAACAAACTGCCTACTTGAACGTCGCCGTTGTTGGCAACATTCCCATCGACTGCATAACCCACGTCAAGACGATAAGTCCCCTCCGGCAAGTTATTATCAAAGGTCAATGTGACCGAATTGGCTGCCGAATTGTATACGGCATTCAGCGGGATCAAGGTAACGTCGTCACCCGCTGCGACGGTGGTGGACGTATCGATCAGCCGGTAGAACCGAGGATCTTGAGCGTCGTCTTCATCCAAACTCTGGTTGTCAAAGTAAACAACAATCTGGTCACTGCGCTGCACCAAAGTTTGGCGCGCGCTGACTCCAACACCGACGGGTGTACGTTCGATTGGCTGCGGTACCACAGCAACGATCTGTGGGCCGCGGTCCAGCGTAAACGGCAAGGCGTAATTGATTCCGCCATTAAACGCTTCCCCAGAATTGTTCTCCAATGCATTTGCACCGGCGCCGATGATCTCGATTCGATAAGTGTCATCGGGGAACGAATTCAAGATCGCAGCGGGATCGGTAAGGTCGTCCGTTGGATTGTGCGATGCGGAACTGGCAGTTCGGAACACGATCCGCTGCAACTCTTCGGGATCAGTGCTGCCGGGTTCGTCCAGTCCAACATAGCCCAATGCAATTCGCTGTTCGTTGCCATCGCCAAACGTTCCATCCCCACCACTGCGTACCAAGCGAACGGTGTTCGCGTTGATCGTCGTCTCGTTAAGATCCGCACCGCCTTTAAACAGCAGGTTGAACTCCCCAGGGGTGATGTTCAACGTGTTGCCCGCCTGCAAAAGGGCACCCGCGTCAGGCCGAATTGCGATCAGCTCGGGCCCCGCCAACAAACGTCGATCTTCAAGTTGCTGTGTGAGCATCTTGCGAGAATGATCGCGATGAAGTTCACTTTTTCGAGAGGATCGACGAAGGGCTTTTTTTCCGAGCAGGGAGCGAAAAGGGCGGAGGGTCATGGATTCAGTTCCAGGGGATCAAAAATTGCGGGGGGGCTTTTTTGAGACGAGATGACGTCGCATCATTACAACATATTTCGTGACACTACAGCGTAATCGGGTGGTATAAAAAACCACCGTTTGATTCTTAGAGTTAAAAAAAACTTGTCATGGATTTACACGCCATCAGCTGCTGACGCAGACCAAGCAACGAAAGTTCCATAAATCTGAAAAATTCGTTGTTTTTCCATCGCGTCGTCAGGGGGTAAGGTTACGTGCGAAATATTCGCACGTGATCAATGTGACTCTTTTGGGGCTCACTCAAAATCGAGCATGGCAGAATCGAGTGCGGAAATGGCTTCATTTCCCAAGCTATCTGCCTCTCTTTCGCCTGCGATGAGATCGACCGCATCGGTATCGAGCCAATCGTAGGCGTCCAAATCCACACTCGAATTGAATGCGACATCGGTTCCCGAGTTTTGGGTTGTTTCTGTACCGACTTTGTCAGGGCGTGGGGCGAGGGCGAAGGCAGAATCGGGATCCGCCATCACCGCCACGGTCTCGCTTGTCATCATCGGAATGGCGGTTGCCGTGATCGAGCTCGTAGCGATGCTTTCGCCTTGTGCCATTTCCGCTGAACCGCCTGATCGTACTGGGCCGCGAAGCGTCAATTCATTGATGACTTGCAACGCATCGAGTGCCGAAATCTGGCCATCACCGGAAACGTCAAAGTAATTCGGGCCGCGATCGCCAGGCTGTACCGGGATGCTCGAGACGTTGCCACCGGCAAGCTGCAGCTTGTTGATAATCAACAATGCATCCAATGCGGAAACCTCACCATCGGCGTTGACGTCAGAGAAACCATTCGGGTTCTGCAGTCGGCTAGCGACCACTTGAATCGACACGGTCGCTGGTGAACTGAACCGTCCCTCGTTGTCCGCAATCGAATACGTAAATGAATCACGTCCGACAAAACCGGCCGCCGGGATATAGCGAATCAAGCCATTTGCAAGCGGCACCGCATCACCACGACTCGGTCCCGTTACAATTCGAATGCTTCCGAGGTCAATCGATCCATTGATGTCATCGGTGTCGTTGGCCGCGACATTGATGTCCACGGCCTCGTCCACAAACGTGCCCGCACTGTCTGATTTTGCAATCGGTGCTGGGTTAGCATCGACCGTGATCAAAGCAGGTTCACTACGCAGTCCGAGGTTGTCCGCAACGGTGTACGAGAACGTGTCGTTGCCCGAGAAACTCGCAAATGGCGTGTAGGTAATGACCCCGTTCAAATCGATTTGCACCGATCCAAACGCAGGCTGCAGTGCAATGCGAACCGACCCAGGATTGATTTGACCATCGATATCCGAATCATTCTCCAACGGGCGGATGATCGTTGCTCCGCTTACGGCCAGAGCTGGATTATCCGGTTCCAAAATCGGAGCGTCATTGATTCCGTTGATCACCACGCGAACCACAACCGGAGGACTGACCACACCTGCTTCGTCACGCACGGTGTACGAGAACGAATCTGTCAGACTCTTGCCCGGCGCAAGTGCCTGCAAGATTGATGCATTCAGCGGGTTGTAGGTAATCGTCTGTGACACGGCATTAAACGTGACGGTTGCTCCGCTGACCGAAGTTGAAGTTGCTGGCATGATCAATGTCAGCTTTTCGTTAGGATTGGTCTGCAGATCGGGATCTCCGTCATTCGCGAGCAACTGGCTGACCGGAATCGTCAACACGGTGTCTTCGTCCGATGGATTCAACAAATCGGTTAATGGGCGTGGCGCGTCGTTGATTTCGTTGATCTTGATCTGGAATGATATCGGTGGCGAAATTGCCTCACCGCTATCGGTTGCGTTGACGACGACGGTGACTGCACCAACCGCGTTGGACGCGGGAGTGAATCGCAACACGCCGGATTCACTGATTACCGGAAGCGATGCGAACAGTGCCTTGGATTCATCGGGCACGGTCACGCTAAAGACCACCGTTTGACTGCTCTCGTCGCTTGGCCCCGGCGAGATCTGAGACGCCCAGACTGCATTGTACGGTCCGCTGTCTTCGTCCACCGTGACGTCGCCACCGCTAATGAAGGTTGGCGGATCATTGACGGCAGTCACACTAATCGTAAACGTTTGTGTATCCCCAATCGCATTATCCCCAATCGCCGCGTCGCTCGGTCCCGTATCCCGGAGCTGTGCGGTAAAGACCGCTTGTCCCGTGGCGTCGGGAGCCAACGTGTAAGCCAGCGTTGCTGAAGAATCGCTGATGATCGCGTTAGGTGCGACCGAGAACAGCGACGCGTTTCCGCTGATCTGCGTGATCACGAACTGAGTTTGCTGAGCTGGAATCGTTCCGGCACCTTCGAGTTCGTCGGTTGCATTGGACGGCCCTGCTTGCACATTGGTAGCCCAATTCGGCACCCGGACAACACCACGGCCAAAGCCGGTGTCTTGATCTTCGACCGAAACCACGTCGCCGGCACCGCTGAAGATCGGTGCATCGTTGACGGGCAGGACATTGATGGCAATCGTATTGGACGCGATGCGAGGGTTGCTGCGAACCGTTCCGCCGGTTCCAAAGTCTACCGTCACACCATCGTCAGACACGGTGTAAATGATCGCATCCATTCCGGTGAAATTCGCACGTGGCTTGTATCGAAGCGAGCTAACTTCACCATTGCCGCCAAGGACCTGCGTTATCGTCCCACCGTTCAGCGAGGTGACCGGAATAGGTGTTCCGAGCGACAACGTCTGATTTCCGCCTGGTGTGGTGTTGGCCGCTTCGTTAGCCGGTCCAACCGTAAACACATCCAACAATCCAGGATTGGTGCTGTCGCCGCGTACGCGAATCTCTACTTCACCGTCTTCGAGCAATGTGAATTGCAGCGGAGTAATCGCAGGATTGATTTGTGGCGGATCATTGACCGGTTGAATCTCGATGGTCATCGTTTTCGCAAGCGACGAAATCAAATCGCCGCGAGTGGCGTTTCCTGGACCATCGTCGGTTGCAACGATTTCGAACTGGAATTTACCGAACGCATTCGCTGCCGGACGGAACGTTAAACGACCGTTGGAATCAATCGATGGGAACTGAGAAAAGAACTGAGCCGCTTGTTCCGCCGCAAATCCCAAGGACGTGACACTGAACGTCACTTTTTGTCCTGAATTCAGATCGATTTCATCAAACGCGTTAAACGGAGGTCCCGCATTGATGTTGAACGCATAGTTGTTGATCGTCACTGCGGCACCGTCTTCGGGTACCTCAATGTTTGGTCGGCTGATTTGAAACTCGGGTCGGTCATTGACCGGATTCATGTTCAAAAGAACTTGGTTGATCGACGTCAATCGATCAGGAATCAACGAACCGGCGGAAAGCGAATAGGTTTCGCCCCCTGTACCGCTCTTGTCACGCACGGTGTAAGTGAACGAGTCGGCGGTACCAATTGCGTTATTGAAATTGGTGGGCGGAACATAGTTCACACCAATTAACACGCCATTACTGAAGACGCTCGTCAATTGGCCACCCAGCGCGGTGGTCTCAGGGAAATCAAACAATTCGAGTGTTTGGCTTCCACCCGGCAGTACCGCGACTTCGTTCGACGGACCCGGTGTAAAGACATCCAATAGACCGATTTGGCGGTAGCCGGAGGTTGCCGGTGGCGCGGTGATCGGAATAAAGAACGGCTGCGACGTGTCGCCGAGCGATTGCGTGTTGTCTTCGCGAAGCGTGTAGCTGATCGTTCCATTGGAACCCACCGCATACGCTTGATCGATGATCGGATTGGGCCCTGCAGGAACAACGCGATCGCTCGTTCCTAGCACACTCGTGTTCAAACGCGGGGCATCATTAACCGGACGCACGTTCAAGACAAACGTCTTGTCGGTGGATCGCGGATCATTAAACGCCGGGTTGTTGGGCTCGGCGTCGGTTGCCCGCACAACATACGTTGCAGTACCGAATTGATCCGGCGCGGGGAAGACTTCCAAACTGCCATCGGCCAGCACACGTGGGCTCTGCAACATCAGGCCTGCAGGCACGGTTGAAAGCGAATTGACGATCGTGAACGACAACGTTTGGACTGCGATTTCATCGAGTGCGGTCGCAGGACTTGGTGCTTGGTTAAACACAAATCCAGGAATGGTGGTCGAAAGCGAATCATCACGTTCGAGCATATCGACGACTGGAATCGTTTGGAAAACCGGAGCATCGTTGGTCTCGGTCACCGTCAAGGTCACCGTTCCCGGTGTCGTCGAACGTTCGTCCGCTAAATCGCGATTCGCGACGCCGCCGCCGAACACGGTCGCTCCGTCATCGGAGATCGTGTAGGTAAAGAAATCTTGAGGATTAAACGGGGTTCGCTCGTTGTAGTCGACTGGCGGTTGGTAGGTTCCCTCGACAAACGCACCACTTGCGAAATTGAAAGTCAACTTGCCGCCGATGCTGGTCGTCAACGTCAACTGGCCGCTTCCGCCCGCCAAACTACTCACATCGACGGTGTTCGAGTTGGATGCGAATGCAACAACACGAAGTGCTTGATTCGACTCGTTGTAAGCAGCAGGAGGTGGCGTGACAAATTTTCCGGCAAGGTTAGGTTGTTCACCCGGTTTACCAGTGATCAATTCTGCGGCAGTGAAGGTCAAAACGGCCGCAGCAGCGGGTTCAGCAACTTCGTCCAACGTCAGCGAACGATTAAACGCAACAGGTTCGTCGTTGATTGGCTCGAGGAAAATCGTTGACGTCACGGTAGTCGTTAGCGGAGCATTGACCCGCGTTCCATCCACCGCTTCGTCAACGCCTTGGTCGACTACTGTGTAAGTGAACAACACTTGGCCATAGACGTTTGCCGCCGGCGTGAATAGCAGGTCGCCACTCGCGTTCAGGGTGATCGTTCCTTGGGTTGGATCCACCAAGGCAACCGGGCTGACCAAGTCGATGGTTCCGTCATTGCCGCGGATCGCTTGATTTTCATCAGCGGCATCAACCGGCCCACTCAAGTCATTTTGCAACAAGAACGCCGCAGGGATAACTAGGGGTTGATCTTCGGTCGGTACCGGAGCAGTCAATCCACGCGAGGTGAAGTAGGTGCCATAGTCGGCATTCGCAATCGACACGGTATCGCTGGTCAAGAACGGAGCATCGTTCTGTGGCGTAACGCGAATCGATGCCGTTGCCACCGTGCTCAATGGCGTCGGGAAGGCTGGATCAATGGTTCCATCTGGTAACACCAAAACGCCGTCATCCTCGACGGTGAACAGGAACTCGTCCAACCGGAATTCGCCGGGTGTCGGAGGCAAGTTGTCGCTATTGAAGTTGAGTTTTGGTGTGTACTGAACCGCGAGAAGTGATCCATCGACGTCAAACGTCGCAGTTAACGTTCCTCCTTCGACGGTAATCGCCGTGGTGGATGCGTTGGTTTGATCAATGGTCGTTCCGGTTGCGAGGTCACCCCCGGTGATCGAAACAACTCGTAGCGTTTGATTGGATTCATCAAACGGAGCTTGTGGTATTGCAGGGTTCACGTGCCCCGCTGCACCGACGAGCAATTCGGCTGCTGTAATGGTTAGAGTGGTGTCCTCAGTCGTTACAAACGCTTGATTCATTGCCGCCGGTGGATCGTTGACCGGGGCGATGTTGATGGTGACGGTGGCAAATGTCGAAACATTTGTCGCTTGTTGGCTCACATTCTCCTGCGTGCTCAAGCGATAAGTGAATGTGTCTTCACCATAGAAGTCATCATTCGGAGTGTAGCGGAATTCACCGGTAAAGCGGTCAACCACTTCGATTGTTCCATTTTGTGGCAACGCTCCAATGAAGTAGCGAACTGGGAACAATTGGCCCGACAAGCCTGTGTCGTTGTCAAACAATGTGCCTTGGGCACCACCGATGAGAACGTTCAGGGTCGTGTCTTCGACCGCATTAAATGTATCGTCAATAGGCGTTGGCGTAGCGATGCGGCGAATCGAGATCGGATAATCTTCGACTTCTCCACCCACGGCGACGCCTGTAGGCCCAAGGTTGCCTTCGGCACTGATACGGAATCGCATCCATGTTTCACCGTCGATTGCCGCCGCATAGGCAGCGGTGTCTCCGGCGATCGTCAGCAAATTGCCACCTTGGATGACGGGCGTACCGGCAAAAATCTGCTCGCTTAACTCGAAGGTTCCACTTCGGTCGAAATCGATCCAAGCATCGAGCAGTCCAGCACCGGTGACGTCCACGTGAACGTTGGCTCCCGCAGGGTCCAACGGATTGATGTAACCAAGCGTTTCTTCTGCGTTGACCCCATCTGGTCCGGCACCTGGGATTGCAAAGACACGAACTACCGAGCCGTTGGACGCCGTGTAGATGCCAGTCGCGACACCATCTTCGTCATCAACCGCTGTAATGGTGATGGAGTTCAACTGGTTGACATCGAGCGAAACGATGACCGAATCTCCGGCGGCCGCGACACGGGTCCGAATTGCGGTAAACAACTTCGCTGTAACTTCTTCCACGGTGTCGGTCAGATTAAATGCGACGGCGACGTTGTTCGAGCTTGGCACAATGGTGCCGGTAATGAACTCGAGTTTCGTGATCACGCCACCAACATCAATCGTGAGCACTTCGCCACCGACGGGAACCGTATCTACGGTAACGCGTTTTGTCGGGTTAGCGGCGGAGTCCACAATTGTGAACACAGAACTCGCGGACGTGACCGAGACGGACACCAATTCGTCATCCGACGCTGGCGATGGGTTCCCGTTAACATCGACGTCCACAAATTGTCCAAGACGAGGCAGACGATTGTTGTTGATCGTGTGCCGCGCACCGGAGTCGCTCAATAGGGTTCCGTAGGATACAGGTGCGTCGCCATAATCGAGTTTGACGTCTGGCATCAATATCGTAAAGCGAGTTTCGCCTGTCGGCCGGTTCGGCTGCAACGGGTTGCTTGCCAAGTCGGAAATCGCACGGATCGTCGAGCCATTGCTCTGTAACGTATCCTGGTTGTTCAAGATGATTTGGTAAGTAGCATCGGGTCGCCAAATGCCGCTGATCGGGGTCAATCGCAACGTACGTGTCGCCGCGTTGTAACCGATCGTGTAATCGATCCCTGAAACCAATTCGACGCCATTTTCGATCAAGACAATCTGGTCCGAACCAATGGTGGACGAATCGGGACCGATCCCTGAGCCTTCGGTGATCAGAATTTCGAAGAACTCGTAGACCCCTTCTCGTAATTGCAAGAAGGTCTGGCTCGGGTCGACATCGATATTCGCTGAATCGTTGTCATTGGGCGAGATCAGCTGTGCTTTGGGGCCGGTCGTGTCGGATCGGTCGAGTGCGCCGCGATCAATATCGACGTTGTTACCTTGACCGGTACTTGTCGAACCGTTCTTGCGAATCTGGCCGGCCAGGTCACGTTCGCTCACGACGATTGGGCTCTGCGAGATGCCAACGGAATTCTTGACCGAGACGATCGAAGGCCGGTCGACTTGGCTTTCGATGCTGCTGTCAATCAATGGGCTGCCCGCGGCCGGATAGAAGTTGGGGCTACCCGCTGCCAAATTGAACACGCCAACGTTTGGATTAACAAACAACGGTCCTGTTGGATTCACGATCGCTTCGGTACCAACACCCAGTCCGACAACCGTTGTCCCATTGCCTTGATAAAGCGTCCCACGCACGACCGTTGCGCCTGCGTTTTGGGAACGAATGCCGGTGGTGTTATTGACAAGCACATTGTTGAGCAATGTAGGTGCCGCACCGTTTTGGATCTGAATGCCGATGCCTGAGTTGAAGACGGTATTGTTCACCACTCGCGAGAATGCCGAAGGACCTCCCGAAGTTGTATTGCCTCCCAATACAATCCCGTTGCCATTGTTGATCAACAGGTTGTTCTGGACGATCGCTCCAGGAATCAGTTGCTCGCTGTTTAGCGTCGGGAAGTTCTGGACGGCGCCTGGTTTCGGACGATCTCCTTCGAGCGGCACCTTGTTGCCGGCCGCGACATCGCTGGCCGAAATATTCAGCGCGGTTCCCGACGAGAAGCTGATCACGTTCGAATCAACGATGAACTGACCTTGATCGCGATGCAGATTCTGGTCTCCGTTGTCCTCGCCGAGGACAACGTTTTGGCCCGTGACCACACCCAACAAATGGGTGCGGCCGCTTTCGGGCGAGGTGAAATTAGTGCTGCCGAGATTACTTGCCGCTGCGTAGCCGTGGAACACAATAACCGGATCGGTACCGTCGGCAAGAATGCCGCCGCTCGTCGTTACTTCAATGCCGAGTGCGGCACGGACGGATCCGCTATTGATCGCGTTGCGAATCGTCTGAGCAACTTGAGCCGCCGTATCGGAAACACGATATTCGACAACGACATTGTCGGTATCTGCCGGAGTGGTTAGCGACGGAATCGTGACATCATTAAATTCAAACCGCAAAGTTTCATAGCCGTTGGAAACTTCGAAGGTGTCGCCATCGATGATTTGGCTGCCATCGCTTTGAACGACCATGTTCAAGCCATCAGCAAGTCGTTGATTCAGGCCGAAACGAACATCCTTGCCGATATTGTTCACGCCCAGGTATTCTTGGCCCAGACGAATCTCTAACTGATAAGGACCTTGGGTGATTTCTTGCTGCACCGGTCCAACAACACCGGTCAATGAGTTGTAGTAACGAGCTTCGTGATAAGGATTATCCGCCAACGCGGTGCCTTGCGTGCCGCCCGTGAAGCTTTCACCGCGTTCGGCCAAGCCAATCACAATGTCATCGATGTAGACTCCGTTTGCCCCGCCGAGTCCGCGTGAGCGTTCGCCGGCACGTAGCAGTCCCGACGTGCTGCGGCTTCCGCTATAAACGCCATAGTCGGATCCAGGCATGTTCGATGCACCCGCGTTTTCACCATTGATCAACGTCAATGGTGTGAGGCTGCTTGACGCAGAAATCGCTTGGCCGTCGACCGAGACGTGCAGCGAATATCGCTCCCCAGTAGGGATCACAGCTCCGGTGATCCCGCCTGTCGTTGCAAACGAATTAAACGCGGCAACGCCGATGATATAGGTCCCGGGTAACAGGAACGTGTGCTGAATGAAGGGGTCAAGGAATGTAGTGCTTCCCGCATCGCCACCGGCATCATCATTCGAGTTGAGCGGATTCCCGGCGGAATCATAAAGATGTAATTCCAGATCGTCCGTCGAATTATCAATATCAAACGTCGCGATAGCTCCAACCGCATCGACCGTAAACGAGTAGTAGTCGTAAGTGCCGTCTCCAACGCCCTGAATGGTCAGGTGAGGTCGCGCAACGCTATTGGGGATATTGGTGTCCAGAGATTGCGACCAAGACTCGCCATCCAGGTTTTGGGCAGTCGCAATAGTGTCGTTTCCAGGCTGTGCAAGGATGCCCTGCGAGCTTGTTTGGTTAATCGCAAGGTCGTACAGACGTACTGCGTTGGTTGTTCCAACTACCGGGAAGGCCGCTAGGCTTGGCAGGGCATCGAGATAATGAATCTCGTTCGCCAACGCGAATTGGATCGCGTTGCGCACTTGAATATTGGTCATCGATATGTCGACATCAATGGCAACCGCGGTCGCTCCGACGCCAGGTCTACTTCGGATCAGCGATTCCAATCCATCAAACGTATAGGCACCGACTTGGGTTTCACTATTGAAATTAACCAAAGCGGGTTTGCTAGGGCTCGAAACGGTCGTTGTGGTTGGATCACCATCGGCGGCAATGAACGCTGCCACTTTTTGTGCCACATCGGCTGCGGTATCCGTTGGCGAAACACTGATTTGCCCCAGGCCCGCAAATCCGGGCACAAGTTCAACGATGGTGGTTCCGTCCGGTCGCTCTAAGGTGAGTGGAGCTGTGACTTGGCTGCCAGCAGGCATCTGAACGACTAAGCCAAGGTCGAACTCAAACGCTTTGGTCAGGGTCGGCAGCACATCGCCTTGATTGGTAACAAGCCGGTCGGGCATCTCGCCCGAGACAACCAGGGTTTGACCATCGGTTAATTTATGGCCTGGGATCGCTTGGATTTCACTCTGGTCGGGACGTGCTTCCCCAGCCGTCGAAAATTCAAAGCGAATTTTGACATCTTGTTGACCGGCCCATGGCCCAAGGTCAATACGTGCTTGGCGGAAGACATCGTCGTCAAACAACTCTTGCACAAATCGTTGTTGGAAAACGTTCGTGTAGCCATTGCTGCCAAGCGGGTCGTATTCGTGTTCTGAACCACGGATATCGTCCCAGACTCGGTTGTTAATCGAATCATCGAAGTTATTCGTTGCAACAAGTTGCCATTGGCCATCGTCACCGGCAACCATCACACGCAACGAATCACGCATCACGTCATCGAGCCCGGCATCGCTGGTCGTCGTCACATTGTCGTCAGCGTTGGTGTTCTCGGAATCGAGCAAGTAGGTGAAATACAACATCGGCAGATCAGCCGCATCAAACCCGGACAGATCCAACGTGTTGCTCTGTACGCTGCCGTGCGCCCCACCTAGGAAATTGTATCCCGAGAAGCCTTGAAGATCGTCGGCGTCCAAATCGTTGTTGCCGTCGGAATTGTCACTGACTCGGCCATCGCCGTCCTGGTCAAGGTGCGACAGATGATTGAAATCGTCGCTCAAATCATCGAACCCAAAGCGAATGGATCCTCCGCCGATCAGGTCAGCGCGATCATCAAGTGCGTTGACACCATGACCGGGTTCGTTTCGCAGTGTGTCTGTCAAATGCCACAGCGTTGAATCGAGCGAACTGAAGAATAAACCAGCAAACGCGCCTGTGGTCGACGTGTTGTCCACCAGAATGCTGTCGGCACCAAATTCGAAGATCGGTTGTGCGGTCTTCGTTGTTAGATCGAAGGCATAGTACCGCCGCGGCGTTGCGTTATTAACCGGTGTCCCCGGCGTCGTGGCTCGTCCCACACCGTAGTA
>CAXBHV010000031.1:0-15206 GCA_963974855.1 uncultured Rhodopirellula sp.
TATACACAGATCACGGTATCCACATCTGTCGAATCAACGCGTACCACCCGAAACTGATTAGAGTACGAGAATTCATAGAGCGCTAACGGTAGTGAAACTGGCCGTGGGAATAGCTCGCGTTCAATCGCCATCGGTTCATACGTGTCGGATAGTCCGATCTCACGCATGAAATGAGATTCAAACAGATCGCCATCGTCTGTGTAGCTCGGAACAACGAATTGCTCAAGTTTATCTTCGGTTCGAAATCGGCCTCGACTGCAAAAGATGTGAACCATGTCCATGCGGTAGGTCGTGCAAGTGAAGCGTTTCGGGAGTGATGTCGGCGTTGTGGTTCAGTTGGGTAACGGTAGCGATCACGCGGTCACCGCGCGTGATCATCCACTTCAAAAACAACGAATGGGTGACTTGTTGTGCATCGCGTTGTTACTTGACTGTCTGACCAGAGATCATCCGAGTACAGCTAAAGCAATGATTGTTATTGTGAGACCAATCGGAATCCATGCGAAGATGGAAAAGATACCGAATCCAAAAAGTAGGCGAAGTGGAAAGGCGACCGGTTGCCCATTGGCCCTGCGCCGATCAACAACATCCTTCATCGATAGAGCAGCACCGAGAAACGCTCCAACAGCAGAAGAACCGATAAGTATCATTGCAAGTGTGGCGGAATCGCTGAACGGACCCGAGCTGCTGTTTCGAGTTGCTTTGCGCCCGTAAACAAACACCGCAACCGGCACGGCAACAGCGGCACCGAGAATCTTCATCCAAACAGATGCGCCGCCGGAAAAAAGATCGTTGAAAGATGAACCAAGTGGGATCGCAGGTTTGGGAGACGCGCCAAACGCTGTCGCGTTAGAGTCGCTTAATGAGGAGTTTTCGGGCATGAGTTCAATCTACTTCGCAGTAAGATGCAAAAGACGGTGATTGCATTCGGGGAACGATGTAATTATCAACGGTTGGTGAGGTGATAAGCTGATTGCTGGGTTGTTACCCCCGGTTGCACCTTCGGTATGGTCGGTGACACTGCGGGCCGTTATCGCCGGGAAGGGAAGGACTTGTCGCCGGTTGCTCCAGCCTCGACGATTATGGGGGAAGCCACACCCCAGGTCAAGCTGTTGTGACGTTGACAATCATGCGTTGCACATTGATGTCGTTGAAGTCGTTGAAGTCGTATGCGTCTGCTCGCGAATCACTCGAATCCGCGCAAATGAGCGCCGCAGTACGGAATTGCCAAGCGACAAAACGCAAGGCAATCAACAACGATCACTAGCCGCGGAAGCCGCGACAGCGAACGACTCACTGTTAAACAGACGACACGAATTGACGACCACGAGACCAATAAAATGCTACGCCCTCTGATGACCAATTACAGGCAAAAAAATGTATGACAAAAAGATGAAGACTGAAAAAGAGGGTACTCGCTTCTCCGTCTTTCCAATTTTTCTGTCGCAACAACCTTCCTGTCTACCATTTACTTCGATCGGCGAAAGCGTCATTCTGTAACGAACAGTGTCACATCGTTGGCTGTTGACTGCCGGAATCGATTTCCGGCCCCTGCATCATTACAAGGCGGGACACTGACCAGGAATGGTTAAAAATCGAAGGTTAAAAAATAGGATGTGACGGCTCGAACAACCTGGGGCCTAGTAACGATCCGTGTTTGATGACTGGCAAGGAATTATATAGTATGACGGGAGCACCGATCATCGCTAAGCCAGCACGAATGAGATTGTGCGATCAGGATTGAAAAAAGAAACGCTGGACAGACGGATGAAGGACAGGCGAATGAAGCAGGTCAGAGACCAAACGTATCATTGAGCGAGCGGCGGCTAACAACGAAGCGAACGGGCCAAAGCGGCGATCGACGCACTGTTCAGCAGACGACACGAATTGACGACAACGAGACCAATAAAATGCTACGCCCTCTGTTGACCAATTACAGGCAAAAAAATGTATGACAAAAAGATGAAGACTGAAAAAGAGGGTACTCGCTTCTCCGTCTTTCCAATTTTTCTGTCGCAACAACCTTCCTGTCTACCATTTACTTCGATCGGCGAAAGCGTCATTCTGTAACGAACAGTGTCACATCGTTGGCTGTTGACTGCCGGAATCGATTTCCGGCCCCTGCATCATTACAAGGCGGGACACTGACCAGGAATGGTTAAAAATCGAAGGTTAAAAAATAGGATGTGACGGCTCGAACAACCTGGGGCCTAGTAACGATCCGTGTTTGATGACTGGCAAAGAAGAATCCAGTATGACGGGAGCACCGATCATCGCTAAGGTAGCACGAATGAGATTGTGCGATCAGGATTGAAAAAAGAAACGCTGGACAGACGAATGAAGGACAGACGAATGAAGCAGGACGGAGACCAAACGTATCATTGAGCGAGCGGCGGCTAACAACGAAGCCAACGGGCCAAAGCGGCGACCGACGCACTGTTCAGCAGACGACACGAATTGACGACAACGAGACCAATAAAATACTACGCCCTCTGATGACCAATTACAGGCAAAAAAATGTATGACAAAAAGATGAAGACTGAAAAAGAGGGTACTCGCTTCTCCGTCTTTCCAATCTTTCTGTCGCACCAATCTTGCTGTCTGCCATCCGTCATTGCCTGGCACATGCGAGCACAACGAATCCGTCTATACTGGGCTCCCCGGCTAGCACCTCCTCGCTCCTCACTCCTTGTATTGCTTTCACCCGCCAGTCTTCAATGCCTTGACAGTCCGCACTTGTACGGGATGGTTGCCCCCATATTCTACTGGTTTGGCTCATTGGTCGGCGTCACCTGACATCCATCATTAGGTTGTCGGATCTGTGCAAACACTGGCGCTGTTTTTTCAACAAACTCCTCGTACCACGCTTTTGGCTTGTCGTCTTCGTCCTCGTAGTAGATCTTCACCGTTATTGGCCGCGTAAGTCGAAACCGTCTAAAAACTTGCGAAGCTCTGACGTCTGCAAAGAACCGGGAAACTTCGATAGGTTTAGTGCAGATGAGGTTGCAGTCTTGCAAAAGGAAAGATCGCAGTCCTCGGCGAAAGTACAGAGTGAGTGACAGATGGCTGAAAATGTTTACACAGCGGCACAGTTGAATTTGGTAGTGACGCGGCGCGTCTGGGAATACGCCCGAAAGCAAAACGAGTCCGTCAAGTCCAACGTTGTTGATGTTGCCATAGGTTTTGTTGTAGTGACGCTGCATCGCAATGCATGCGTCGAAAAGCATTACGCGGTCCAACGGAGGCAAATGTCGAGCAAAATCGTTTTGTATCTCGCGACGTTCAATCACTGCAACGTTCTGTGTCTATTGATGGTGGATGCCATTATTCCACGCGATTGTATCCGTCCTGGCAATATAGCAAGGCAACCTCGATTAAGTCGCCGGTCATGCAATCTTCAGCGACACCTACGAAACGTTTGTCCGTATCAAGATGGAATTAGATCGAGTCTTCGTATTCATCGAGCACTGCGTACTTCGTGCGTATCAGTTGGTAGGCACGGTCAATTGGCATCCCAATTTTGAGATCAATCCAGATCACATCAGCGTATCCATCGTATGCCGCAACTTCAGTTACGATCAAAACACGATCATGTGGGGTGCTGATTGGTTCGACCGTGACTTGTACGCCGTACCGATCGAAACGATGTAGCCGTGAGCATTCACCCTTTCCAGTCGTTGGAATCGAACTGGTGGGCTCACCGTACAGGTCAATCGCGTCGCCTAGTTTTGGATTGACCAGGTTTCAATTTAGCGAGTTCGGCCATTAATCCGTTCGTCGGGGAATGTCACGCGTCACCGGGAACGCGCGGTAGGGGCACCCGCAGGAAAATCGTTTTTGAAGCTTCTTATACACCAAATGGTTATGGATTCCCTGGTGCGAGATTACGGTTCACGTTTGTTGCCGTTCACAAAAATCTCGCTTTTGGACGAAATTCTAATTTTATCACGTGGTTCAAGTCGCCCCCGATCTGTTCCATCAAATGTTAAGTTGCCATTGATTATCGTTAGAGCATGATCGCCGCCCCAAGAAACTTCATAATGTTCTTCCGTCTGCTGACCGCTCGTGGAAGAGTGGAAGTTTAGTGAGAATTCACGTCCGGCGTCCTCGATGTCGAAATAATATCGGCCACCGTCAACGTTGAATTTCGTCGGATTGGGGTGGTGTCGTGAATTGCAGCCAGCGATCAACACGATCAATGCCAAAAAGAAAAACGCTTTTTGAATCATTTGCTTGCTCCGGATGCATATCGCCACCGTTCGCTGGGCCGCGGCGAACATCGTTGATTTCAGAACCCGCGCGGCCCGCGGTTCCGTATGCAGTAGATTGTTCTGTTGCTTGCTGCTAGTAGCTGTCCCAAGTCCAGGTCACATTGCCATCCTTGTTGATTAGGAAGTACATGCAACCAACGTCTGCAAACATCATGCTGTATTTGCCCCATCCATAGTGATCGTCGGGTTTGTTCCAGTCAGCTGGAAGAGTCTCCAGGCCGATGAATGGCCATTTTGCGCCAGCTGGATACGTGGTGGGGTGAACAGAATTAAGAGCGCAGAGTAGTTCGTTATCTGGTCCACGAGGGTCATTCTGTGTGAAGAACGTCTCGCGTCCAATTTTCGTGGATTGTGTGGTAGGAAACAGGTAGCACCCGTAGTGGCCAGCCTGCTCAAAGACGTCTCGGCTGTCAGGAAACTCATTTGTACGATAAATGTGGCCCGAGAGCTGCGGCCCCGTAAACGAGGGGGCCGGACATTGGTCGGCAGTGAGCGCAGAATCCAGATCGATTGCACTCCATTCGACGTGTATTGAATCAGGTTCGTAGATGCTGTCAGCATCTTTGAAGAAGATTAGCATTACATCGCCAGGAATCTTATCAGAGATAATGTCGCGTGAGTCCGCGAAGCAAAATTGTGCGACGAACGTGTACGGCTTTGCGTCGTCTGTCGGCCAAGGTTTGGCGGACTCTCTGTGCGGCACACCGCCAAGTTTGGTTAGAAAGGGCTTCTCCGGTGGTGCAGTGCTCCAAAGGAAAATATCGACCGGGACCGAGGCCCCTAAGTCATGGGAATTAGCATACTGCTTCCGGACAAGTTCGATGTTGCATAAATGAGCTGGGCTAGTGATGATTTCACCGTGCGGCTTCCACAGGTCTAGCGGATCGCCTTTCTCGGTTGAATCGAATTGCCGTGGACCGCTTGTTTTCTCGAACGTCTCAATCGGGAATATCTTGGCCCAATAATCAAAGTCGACTTTCGGATGCAAGGTTGATGCATTCATTGAAGTTTGAGGCGGCGGTTCGCGATATGACGTTGTATCATCTTGCGTGCAACCCGCGAGCACAATCAATAGAGAAGCAAGAGCGTATCGATTCATATCTGCAGCAGAACGTTTAGCGTCACCGAGCACGGCCATTTTTGTTTCCATTTGTAAACGCGCAATGCCGTCCTTCGGTGCACGCAGATTGTTTTCGATTCTCAATTCACGAAAATTTATTGATAGACCGTTGGAATTCAGCGGGCGACGACCAATGAACTTTGCCTACCGAAAAATTGTAGCCCGTCGCGCCGGTGCAAGTTTTGGATCGCCGCGATTGTTAATTGTTGGACCATGGCATAGTACCGGACGCGAACGCGCCTGCAGCCCCAAAAACATCAGGCGGTATCCAGGAATTTGGTGATTTCTAATCGCTTCGCATTCTCATCTGCTTCGCTTCTTTGGGGAGCACAATTTGTGTTGAACATTCAGGACATGTATAGGTGCGTTTCGCTTTTCGGCGTTCACGACCAACGTCAAGCAATCCAAAAACCAAGAACGGAACTTTACCATCCTCAAACGGGCCGTCGTATTTGCACCATGGGCACGTGAATTTCATTGACGCCACTGTATCAATTAGGGCTGGATATCGATTTGCTGATGAACTGCGAACCATCGATCGCGAATCGAAGACTAGAAACGCAAAACCTAGTTCAGCGAAAGGATCGAACAGGAAGCTCCGACGTCGGCGAACGTCGAGTTCAGCGGGATCAGCGGGGCCGCGTGAACGACTCCCCACTTTAAATAAACTCAGCTCGCGGCCGCCGTTGGAACCCATGGTTATTTGTCGTGTCTAGTCATCGGATGACGCGTAAGTATCGAACGTATCCCGCGTTGTGAGTGTGTCGAATGCCTCCAATGAAGCCTTGGACGTGGCTCGCGCATGAACATGATCCGTACCATCAATCGCAACGATGAGATCATCGTAGCCTAACAATCGCGTTTGAGTCCACCATGTTGTGGGAAAGTCGAGCATGGGCAATCGCGAAACGAGTATTTCAACTAGCGAAGGTTTCGCGTATCCGTACATCCAAAAACCGCCGTCGGCAAACGCCAGCGTGTAACCTAACATATAAATCGCGAACTTAGAGACGTTGTCTGTCTGCGGAATCCACTGGCTCGCGTCGTCTACGGATTCGACGACGACGGAGGGGTCATCCGATTTGAGTTCGTCTGCAGGAATACCCCATTGGACGACGCCTTGATTCTCCACATAGAAGATCAGTGCGTCATTGTGCATACGCAATTGTTCTGGTGGCAGAAATTCGTCTTGGCGTGACCAGACTGGACGCCGCTTGCCAGATGTGAAGTACCATTGAGCAAGGGCCTCCGGAATCGCAAAGCCGAGCGTACGTTCGGCGGTTTGCAGTTCTTCAATTGTGTATCCTGCAGGTCCGGCGTGCGGTGGATGCCAGCGGTTGATGAGCGAATCTAAAAGCGTCCACCGGTCATGTCGCGTTGTCGGCAGCGAAAGTAGTGGTGACGGTTCGTTCATGTACTGCGTTTAGACAAATAACGTCCGCCATCACTGAGTACGGCGGTTCGATTTTCCATTTATGAACATCTCATACCGTACTTCGGTGCGTGGCATGGCTCGTCCCACATTGTAGCAGGGCCGCTTCCCAGCGTGCTCTCATCGTGTCTGTATACCCTACGGCAACGGTGGTGATGTCCTGCGGCCGGCGACGAAGAGTAAGCAACGAGTCCCACCATTGTGGAAGATCAATGAGAATTACTGGAAGTCGAGATAAACACACGACACCTCCTGGCAATCTCATGCCACCAGCGGTTCCCAGGCGAACATGACAATCTTTAACACTCGCCTCCAAATTGCGATTTCCGTATCGCACGAATATTTTGTTTGTATTCAGTTCGACTGTCGGCGTTTGTGTCTTCAGTAAATAGTGAAAGAGGCTAGTGATGCCCAGTCCGATCACTGCGACGAATGACCAAAATGCGAGTGACGCAGAGACCGACTCCTGTCTGTGCAGGTAGATCAGCCCTGCAATGTGAATTGCACTGCCAGCGAAGATTATTATGGCAAGGCATTGCAGTGCATTGCGTCGACTCGCAGCTGCAAGCGACGCGGGCATCTCTTCTACGATCAAAGCATCTTCACGTATAGCTTGAGTTGACATCCAAAGACTCAATCGCGAAACGGATGAACGTCCAGGATCGCGGGGACCGAGGAGTGAAAGTTGAATTCAGAACCGACTGCGTCAAGAACTGCGGCTGTGAGGAACGCGCCAGTCGAATGACACACCATACTCTTCAACTGCCCGTCGAACTTCCTCTAGAAACTGAGTTGCACGTTCATTCGGTTGGAATTTGCACAGTACGTCGATTCGAATAGGTTTACCGGCAGCCAAAGGATATGAGTCCAGTAATTCACACTTCTCAATAAAGCCGAGATACCGATTGATTTTATCCTGCAGCGCACGAAGGTGTTCGTCGGCACTGTCCCATTCCAAATGGTCACTGATAGTGAGTGCGACGACGCCAGAGTTTCGCTCAAGTCCAATTGCGTCAACTACTTCAGGATTCTCAATCGTCATCGACGTTTCATTCTATGCTCGACGTACTTTGACGATCACCTGGTCGCCGCGAACGACATACCGCTTCAGTAAACTCAACTCGGCGACTCAAGTGCATCCGCTGGTGCGTCGTGCTCACTGGTTCCGTCGGTCGCGCGTTGACTGCGAATCTCGTTCAGCAATTTCGTGATCTTGTCGTGGTTTCGACGGTGAGTTGAAATGACGAGACAGAGGTTCTGCGGGTAGGAGGTATAAGTTGATTTGCCTCCGCCTTCTTCCCAATCCGATGGTGAAGTCATCGCACGAACTAGTTGCATCATTAACTTGGGGTAAAATTTGCCTTCAGTTGTAAAGACGGGAAGATCGTAGAACCTGTAAACGGCTGGGTAAATCTGATTCGCATCGGCGTTGCGGCCGTCTTCAGCCACAGCAACGGAATTGCTGGATGTGAACGAACAAATAATTGTGAAAGCCAGCAGTAATGATAGTCGGGTGAAACGTCGCATCGGAAAATCCTTGGGTAGAGCGGAAACGAATTCTTGAAGCTATCGATAAATGTCAGTTCGTGAAATTGCAATTGCTCATGCGCAGAACGGTGGTCGTCACCGAGGACGGCCATAGTGGGTTCCATTTGTAAATGTCTGATGTCGTTTTTCGGTGCACGACATGGTTCCCCGTCAATTCTCGTTGGCCAATTAAAATACGCCTGCATCGAATGATTTGCTTATGGTTACATCATCCCAAGCAACAAAGACTTCGCCATTCGACTTCGTGTATCTCCAAGGTTCAGGCACGTCTTCAGCAAAGAGATGCTTGCTTTTTACATCTAGTTCGCGGCCATGCAATGCGATTCGTCTATGGATTGAATCCATCTGGGGACTCTCGATCAAAACAAAGGTGTTAGCGTAATGAACTCGAACGATCTTGCCAGCAAATGGATTCAGTTTGGCCGGTTGTGCAACATCTTCTGCGACAGCGAATTCCCGGAAATTGAGTAGGCAACCGATACCACGACGAGAGTCGATAGAGCAAAAACCTTAATCATTGAAATGCCAAATTAGAGACATTAGAATCGTCAGGCTTGTGTCCGCCATGGGGAACGATTGGCATCACGTGGTCGCGGCGAAAGATTCTCATTTGTCAATCAACGCGACTCCGCCGCTCTCACGCATCGGTGTGGTTATCCGCTCCGTTGGTGTGGCATGTGCAGCGCAAGACCTTGGGCCGCAGCAAACAATTTCACTTACTGTGTGGCAGATCGAGACTGCGTTATAGAACGATTTGGAGCATTGGCTCACAGATCAAGGCGTTTCATTTGATTCTTATAATCACGCGTTCAATGGCGGTCCCGAGTAGTACGCAAAGGCCTACGAACACTGCGAAAACCAACGATTCAGTGGGCATGCCGACGTTGATTAGGTTCTCAGGCTGGTTGAACCAGGTGAACATGCCGAGGAATCCGCCAAGGAGACCACCGGTGCCCCCTGCAACCTTCTGCTCCGATTCAAGATGTTCGCTCATTTGATCAGACTCGTGGGCTTGTACTTTGAAGGAGGAAGACGGCGATCGCTCTGGCTCTAGGGAAATCGCCAGTCGGAGAACGACGGGGTTGACCGAGGACGAGCGGGTCAGCAACCACTGCCCAAACGCGTTTTCGAGTCCTCCGCGTCCAAACCATGGTTACCCGCCGTTACTTGAGTGACGTGCGTCGGCAAGAGTGGCAAGCCAAGTCCGAGCCTTTGAAACCTCAGACTGCGTGCAATCGTTGAAGTCGTAAGCTATCTCGTAGTGGTCCACCCAACGCCCAATTGTCGCGAGTTGATCATGAGTCACAAGACGCCAGAAGGTGACGTAGCAATCGTCGCGATAGAATCGGGCACATTGAAATAGACCAATTAGCCGGTCGATCACAACGTCAGCCTCTTCGGCGTCAACAATCTCTGCAGTCATGTAAGCAGGCAGATAGTAATGTAGTCCGATCGGTGTTAAAAACGTAAACCCATCCGAACAGTGCCGACATTCGATCGGGGAGAGGCTTGGCCAGGGTTTGTTGCCGAGTATTTCGTGCAGGTGTTCAACCATGTATGTGTTGATGATTGCATCCCGAGCGGTGGGTATCGGATGAACGGGAAAGCACGATGCGATGTCGGCAACGAGTGGGCCATTGATTTAGTCGGGTGACGTCATCGATATGCGGGCGGCGGGAGTTGATCAACCACTTCGACGTAAGTAACCACCGCCGCTCCGTCATCATCGCATTGTTATTCGCAGTTTGTGGGATTTACGTATCGCGTGGTCAAGCCAATTAGCCACTCAGAGAACGTCAACGGCCTGCTTGCGATACACGGCAGATCAGTACCATCGTACCCCCACTCTACTCGCGGGTCAGCCCCGTCAGTCGAAACCGCAATCACCATTTCAGAATGTGTGAGGTGGCCTACGATGAGATGATCGTGTCCGCACCAGCGTACAGTTGGTGGGAGGCTAGTGTTTTCGTATTCGTCAAGAAACACATCCGTATCAGAGTCCATCAGCCAGCAGGCCAAAGCAGGGAAACGATAGAACAGTCGATACGGTTCAGCGATGTCGCACCGCAATCGGCAAGCGAGGCTTGCAATTCCGAGTTCAGTACCGAGGTCGGCGAACCACGATGGAAGCTCAGCCAATCGCGATCGGACCGCAGCGTTCTGAAGTGGCAGCGTATGTTGCGCTCGCTCAAGTTCGGATTGAAGATCAGCTATGGCATTCCTCAGTCGAATAACGGCCAGGATCACCCGGTCAGAGGAGTTGAGCAACCATTGCCCAAGAGACACTCGAGGACTCGGCGTGCATCCGTTGGTTCGTCGGTATTTGGGTAAAGTGTGGGTGACCATTTAGTCGGATCGTCCGAGATTTTACGGCCGCAATCATCGTCGAGCAACGCCGACATTTTTTCGATCATTGCGGAACGCAGACGCTGTGAATGTCGCGGACATGCCAAGGGCGAAGATGGCGGACCACATGGAATACGCGATCAGAGAATCATTGGCAATCGACGTGCCATTGAACTCGAACGAAGTCATGTATGTATTCGTCGGGACTAGTTGCCAGTAGTCTTGGTTCAAGAGCATGATGCCGGGAGCCGAAACCAGTAGCGATACTGCCGCCGTCGTGATTGCGGCAACTACGAAGCGTCGTACTGGTCGCTGTTTCTCGCTCTTCGTGGTGGAGGCTGATGGTGCGTATGGATTCGGCATGCACGTCTCATCCGACGAACGATGTAATTATCACCGGTTGATTAGGCGATAAGTTGATTTCTGGTTTGTTGTAACCGGTTGCACCTTCGGTACGGTCGGTGGCACTGCGGGAGTTATCGCCGGGTAGGGAAGGACTTATCGCTGGTTGCTCCAGCCCCGATGATTATGGGGGGTGTCGCACCCCAGGTCAAGCATTTGTGACGTAAGCATTCATGCGCCAAACGCACTGACATCGTTGGAGTGGTCTCGTGAAATAAATTTGGTAGAGCTGTGATCGTTACGTCTGGGCGTCAGCGGGCTGACGGGATTGCCGGTGACACGTGCGGAGAGCGGTTGTGGGAGAGGTTTCGGTGCTGTTGATCGCGGAAATTGATTGGGTGGCATTAAGGTTTTTGGAGTGATCGGCGAGGTCACACCTGGCGACCGGTGTGACGATAGTCTTCGGCCAACTCTCAGAATAAAACGGGGCCTTCCGGGAGAGAGGCAATGGCGGCAACGGTGTGTCCTCGCTGTTCTGTGTCTGGCGATTTGTGCAAACTGCGGAACCCCACCACCACTATTCTTTCCCTGCATGCCCGTGCGTCCGCACGCGAAGCCGGTATCAAAGTCATCGGCGACGGCAGTTGCATACTGGTGCCGCTGGCTCGACGTTAGCCGCGAGGAAAAGCTAGCCTGTGTTTTGCCAAGCCATCGTCTTGCCAGTTCCAGTTGCGGCCACGATGAGACGACGGTGCTTGTCTTGTATTTCGCGCTCGGCAGCCAAGACATCCAGGATCTCTTCCTGAAAGCAGTGCGGACCTTGCCAAGGGGGTATCGGGGCGTTCGTTATGACCGTGGTCGGGACTCGTAGGCAACGCCTGCACAAGTTGATTCGATACATCTAGGTCAGCAATAAGACTTCCGCGCGCCCAGAATTAGGTCGCCACCTCAGAGGAAACGCGAGCTAGGACTCGTCGTCCTAAATTTCTTTTGCGTCGTTTGAGCTCTATCGGGGCCAAGATTTTGGCGACGCTGAAAGACCACGTGCTTCAAGAAATGGCAAGCGGCGTATGAAAAGAGGCGTTTCGGTATACCAAAAGCCAATTGGAGAGTCGTTCCCTTTCAGCAAGAACAACCCTAATGCTGCGTCGCAGCTTACTTTTAGGGGTAGCGGAACTCGCGCGAGAGTTTCGGATCGGCGGGCAAATACAACGAAAGTCTTGACAACTTCCGCTACCACCAACCCTAATTCTTAGCTGCGACGCAGCACTAGTCTGAAAATGCAGTCAGGCAAAACAAACTAGATGGGCGATACCGGATTCGAACCAGTGACCTATGCCGTGTGAAAGCATCGCTCTAACCAACTGAGCCAATCGCCCCTGTGCCGTGCAACACGGCATTTTTTTTTGCGTCTCCAGTCCGTGCTCGTTCCACACGGAGTTGCACGATTCCGACGCTCGTGTCGTGCATTGAAGCGTGCATGGTATACTCTGCAAAATCGAGTCGCAAGGTCTGTTCATCCCGAGAATGAGCGATCATTGCCGATTCTATCCAAGCGGAATTCGTCAAGAAGTTAAGCTTCGACAGAGCTTGGCGAAAGTGTTGACGCCCCAATTGCCGGTTATCAGATCGGTTCTAAACCATCCCACGATTGCCTGCGGCGGGGCCTCCTCGGCCCCAGTGGCGATCTGTGGAGGAGAGTGCTGGAATTGACCGGCCAACCACCTTGCGTGCAAGGATGCATTGATTTCAGATTGATGTATTACGTGGTGGTATTTTTTCAATGCAGAACAATTGTCCCAATTGTTCTACAAATCGCGCATGCATCGTGAGTGAAACAATTGGGACAATTGTTCTACAAACTTTGCAATTGAAACCTCGGGAAACCCAAGCCAGATGTCCAAACAACTCAACAAGCGACTTTCCACCGATATCCACTTGTTAGGTGATTTGTTGGGAAAGGTGATCCGCCGCCAAGCAGGGGTCAACGCGTTCGAGCTTGAAGAGCGTTTTCGTGCGTTGTCTAAAGTGCGACGACACGATCAAGACTCGGCAGACGAAGTTGCCACGAGGATCGCTCAGATCGTGGACGAACTGGATTTGCCGCAGATTTGTGAAGTGGCCAGAGCCTTTACACTCTACTTTCAACTGATCAATGTTGCCGAAGAGCACCACCGCGCGAGAGTGCTGCGGGCGCGGATCAAGGCGGAATCGCCGCGACCGGTTGCCGAGTCGATTCGTGCTGCTGTCGCGGAACTTGCGGACGCGGGTGTCGACGAACTGCAGATGCAAGACATTTTGCAGGGACTGCATATCGAGCCCGTTTTCACAGCGCACCCCACCGAAGCCAAACGCCGTACCCTGATCTCGAAATTGAAACGGATCGAAGAGGGCCTCCGTTATCTTGATGAGATGAACCTACTGCCTGCAGACGAAGCACGAGTGAAGCTGGGGATGTTGTCGGAGATCAGCATCATGTGGCTCACGTCCCAGGCTCGTCAGGCGAAACCGACGGTTACCGACGAAGTCAAAACGGGGCTTTATTATTTCGATCAAACGATTTGGGATGTCGTTCCGAAAATTTATCGTGAGATGGAAGAAGCACTTGCCGAACACTTTCCCTCGGCGAAACTCCCCAAACGATTTTTAACTTTCGGCAGTTGGATCGGTGGCGACCGCGATGGCAATCCGAACGTCACGGCGTTTGTCACTGCGGAAACGTTACGACTGCATCGCGGAATGGCATTGTCGCGGCACGGTGAGACCGCTGGTGCGCTGACGCGGACGCTTAGCCTCAGCGAGCAACTGCACACGCCCGCGGAGGAGCTGCTCGAATTGCTCGAGCAGGAATTGGCGGGCAACTCGGGACATGTGAAGTTTCTAGCCGAGCAGTATCCGGACGAGCCTTATCGATTACTCGCTGCGGCGTTGAAAGAGGATTTGAACGATGCCAATCATGATCCCGTCAAATCGCGATTGTTGGAAGATGACAACTCACCGATGGCCGATATACGCACGGCTGCGGATCTGCTGAGACCACTTGAAAGCATTGACCTGAGCTTGCGCAACGGACGTACCGATGCAATCGCAGATGCTCAGTTGAAAGACGCATTGATTCAAGCCAACGTGTTTGGTGTGAATGTGGCACGGCTGGATATTCGTCAGTTCAGCGATTACCACGATGCGGCATTGGCAGAAATCTTTGCGAAGCTGGGGATCTCAGCGAATTATCTGGAACTCACTCCCGCGGAACGAGCGGATTTGTTGACATCGCAACTGGCCAGCGACATTCCCGAGATTGGTGAGCCAGGTGACTACACCGAAACGACATCCGAACTAATGCAATTATTCCAGGTCATCGCGCGAGCGGTGGAGTTGTACGGTCCGGAGATGATCGGACCGTATATCATCAGCATGTCCAAAGACGTGGACGATGTACTCGCGGTGTTGCTGTTGGCAAAGTGGTACGGGCTCTGTCAGCGCAGTGATGGCAATCCACGCGCGCTTCCCGCGATCACTCCGTTGTTCGAAACTCGCGACGACTTGAAAAACGCGCCGGAGGTGATGACAAAGCTGTTCACTCATCCCGCGTATCGCGCACACCTAGCGGCGCAGGGAATGGAGCAGAACGTGATGATCGGCTACTCCGACAGCAACAAGGACGCTGGCTATCTAACGGCGACCTGGGAACTGTATCAGGCCCAGGATTTGCTGACGCGATGCTGTCGCGAGCACGGTGTTGCGTTGACAATTTTTCACGGTCGAGGCGGTACGGTTGCCCGCGGCGGAGGTCCGGCCAACCGTGCGATCCTGGCCCAGCCGCCGGGTTCAGTCGAAGGGCGTATTCGCATCACCGAACAAGGCGAAGTCATCAACGACTATTACTTCCACCCCGAGATCGCTGCCCGGCATTTGGAGCAACTTGTTAGCGCGGTACTGGTCGCTTCAACGCCAGCTCACAAGCGAAAGGCGACACCGAAAAAGTCTTGGGTGGACGCAATGGAAAAGCTTTCGGCCACTGCCTTTCTCAGCTATCGCGAGTTCATCTACGAAACGCCTGCGTTGTTGCAGTATTGGCAGGAGGCGACTCCTATCAACGAACTTAGCAGCATGCGTATCGGCTCGCGTCCCGCCCGGCGAAAAGGGG